>JBCCSR010000067.1:0-11593 GCA_039199865.1 Bacteroidota bacterium | reverse complement strand
CTACGATCTTTGCCCTCCAACTGAAGACCCAAGCTCCCCCTCAAACTCTGCACAAACAAATAAACCATTAATACCCAAAACTGAGTTAAACAACAGTCATCGATCAAGGGCACAAGGTATTGTTACAAATGAAACACTATACAAAACGGTTGGCGTACAGTGCAGCAAGCACTGTACCTACCCGCCTCCCTTAAGTCCCACAAAAAATTTGCAGATCATACTTATATTAGAGATGTTATTGGAGAGGTGCCTAGCAGCACCTCTTTTTTTGTGGATTGCCTTTGCCTGCTCTCAAGGAGCCTTCACCGTGGTATTTCGAGCAATAAAAGCTGAGCACAGCCATTGCATTGCAAAGTCCAAGCAAATCACGATAGAAAAAATTGAGCTAGATGCACCAAACAATAATGTGTATATTGCAAAGCCAATTAGGGACAGTTGCTAATTATCCATTGCTCGATGGTTGGCGAGTTCCCAAAAGCGTAAGATCATGGAAAATCAAAGCAAATATACTTCGATTCTCGATTCAGCAGAGGAGATACTCAAGCAAGAAGGACTGAGTGGAATCAGTATCAACAAAGTGGCCAAAAAAGCAAAAATCGCCAAGGGAACGGTCTATCTGTATTTCAAGAGCAAGGAAGAAATTATTGCCGCCATTACCGTCAAAGCCAGAAAGCTATTGTTACAGTATTTCCACCAATATTGCGATAGACAGAGTGATCCCATTGAAAAAATTAAAGCCATCTTTTACGCAGACTATCATTTCTTCAAAGAACAATATACCTATCATGAATTGGTTTCTTTTTACGAGCAAAATACCGGATTGATGGAAGATGGAGCACTGGCCGAAACCAGCCACGAAATCTCTGCCTACATCAAAAACCTTTTGGAAGAGGCAAAAAAAGTAGGGGCCATCCGACAGGATGTCGACTGCATGAAAACGACCTTCCTTTTTTGGGGCATGGTCATCGGGATTCTACAATTGATCGAAAACAAAAAGCAGCAAATCCAACACATGGCTCAAACAACAGAATCTGATTTTTTTGATAGCTATGTCGATTTTATGATCCAAGGCTTAAAATAGGATAACTTCCTCTTTTCCAGCCTTTTGCCCATCGCCATTTTTTTTTCACAGCAAAAATTATTGATTTTTTTCCGCTTGATTTAAACTTTTCTAATCAAAGCATGTTCTCAATCACATACAAAATGACCGCCGGTCATTTTTCTTAATTGAACAAGATAAATATCATGAAAAGTAAAAATCAACTCCTCTTACGCTATGCCGATGCCCTCAAAAAATACCGATGGTTTGTTGCTTTGGGGACCATTTTGCTAGGGTTCGGAATTGGATCGGGTGCTGCCCATTTAAAGTTCAATAGCGACTACCACGCCTATTTTAGCGAGTCCAATCCTCAACTCGAAGCCTTTGACAATTTACAAAACATCTACACTAAGGACGAAAGTGTGATCATTGCCCTAAGTCCACAAGATGGGACCATTTTCACCAAGCCCAATCTAGTAGCCATCGAACAAATGACCAATGATTCATGGAATATCCCCTACAATTCTCGGGTCGATGCAGTGACCAATTTTCAACACACCAGAGCGGTCGAAGATGATCTTTACGTGGGCAATCTCGTAGAGGATGCACAAAATCTTAGTACTGCTGCCATTGCCGAAATTAAGACTATTGCCCTCAATGATCCCATTCTCAAAAATAAATTGGTCAATGAAGAAGGCAGTGTCACGGCCATCAACGTCACCATCAAACTCCCTGGCCAGTCTGACGAAGAACTAAATGAAGTGATACAGGCCGTGGAAAGTCAGATCAGTAGCTGGAAGGAGCAATACCCCAATTTTGCCTTCCACATTACGGGAGTGGTTCCTATGAACAATGCTTTTTTTACGGCCTCTACCACCGATGGAAAAACGCTCATCCCAGCTATGTTTGGACTGGTACTACTACTGATCGGCTTTTTGACTAGAAGCATTACGGCTACCTTGGCAACGCTTGTCGTTATCGTTTTGTCTATTTGTACTGCCGCAGGTTTTGGGGGTTTCGTAGGCATCCAACTGACTCCCGCATCGGCCATTTTCCCGACCATCATCCTCACCCTAGCCGTTGCAGATAGCATTCATATTCTGATTAGTATCCTCCAAAAAATGAAGGAGGGACAATCCAAAGAGGCAGCCATTAAAGAGAGTTTAATGATCAATTTCATCCCCGTTTCCATCACGAGTTTGACCACCATCATTGGCTTTCTCACCCTCAACACTGGAGATGTTCCTCCTTATTGGGATCTTGGCAACTTAACCGCAGTGGGCATGTTGGGTGCTTTCGTCTTTTCCCTATCGACGCTCCCCGCTCTGATTCATATCCTGCCACTCAAGGTTCGGCCGGTAGAACAATACCAAGCCCAATCGACCATTTACGAAAGACTGGGTTTGTGGATCGGAAATCGTCCGCTTCCTACCCTGGGCTTCTCCATGGTGTTTCTACTGATCATGGGTACTCTGGCGAGTAAAAATATTTTGAATGATGAATTCATCAAGTACTTCAATCCCTCCATGACTTTTAGAACAGACAGTGATTACATCAGTGAAAACCTTACGGGGATGTACAATATCGAATACTCTGTCAAATCGGGAGAAAGTGGCGGCATTTCCAATCCAGAGTATTTGTCTAATCTGTCCAAATTTGAATCTTGGCTCAAAAGCCAGCCGGAGATCACCCACGTGACTGCCTTTACCGAGGTGTCGAAGAAAGTAAACAAATCGATGCACGGAGATGCTGCCGAGTATTACAAGACGCCTTCCTCTCGTGAAGAAGCCGCACAGTATTTACTGCTCTACGAAATGTCTTTGCCCTTTGGCTTGGATCTCAATAACCAAATCAACGTAGACAAAAGTGAGACGCGGGTAACCATTACCACCAAAGATCTTAGGTCGCAAGAAATCATTGTCCTCAACCAACGCATCGAAAATTGGTTGGCCGAAAACAGCCCCGAATACATGCATGCTTTGGGTTCCAGCACCGTACTAATGTTTGCCTACCTAGGAGAACGACAGTCCAGCAGCATCACCAAAGGCAACATTATTGCCATCATCCTCATCTCCCTTATTCTACTGATTGTATTTCGAAATGTAAGAATCGGTTTGCTGAGCCTTATTCCCAACATCGCTCCCATTGTAGTTGGATTTGGCATCTGGTACTTATTTTCGGGAGAAGTAAATATCGGGATGATTGTCGTTTTTGGTATGACCTTGGGCATCATCGTAGACGATACCGTTCACTTTCTTTCCAAATACCTGTACGCCAAAAGAACTTTTAACTACAATGCCAAAGAGGCCGTTATTTATGCCTTTAGCTCCGTCGGTAAAGCCTTGATGGTGACCACCATCGTATTGGTTTTTGGTTTTGCCGTATTGAGCCAATCTGCCTTTTTGCTCAATAGCAGTATGGCACAAATTTCACTGATCGTCATGATTGCAGCACTGCTGATCGATTTTATCCTACTCCCCGCCTTGCTGGTTTTGGTCGATGGGCGTAGAGACGATTTGGTAAGACCCTCATTAATTAATATTCAATAAAAAAATTCATTAAAAATAAAACTCATATGAAATTTCTATCTTTCATCCTACTCAGCTGCAGCTTGGTCATCGGATTACAAGCTCAAGACCAAGGCCTACAAATTGCCCAAAAAGCACACGACCTCGACGAAGGTTATGGAAGCTATCAGGTCAATCTCAAAATGATTTTGAAAAATGCCAATGGGCAAGAGAGCACTAGATTGATGAGCTCCAAAACCTTTGAAGTACAAGAAGATGGAGACAAATCGCTCATTAGTTTTATGGAACCCAAAGACGTAAAGGGTACCTCCATGCTGACCTATTCGCACAAGAAAGGCTCGGACGATCAATGGCTCTTTCTCCCTTCCATCAAAAGAGTCAAAAGAATTAGCTCCAACAACAAATCGGGACCATTCATGGGTAGTGAAATTGCCTACGAGGATTTGGGTTCACAAGAAGTGGAAAAATACACCTACAAATACATCGAAGCATCTGAGCTCAATGGTTCCAAGGTCGCCATCGTGGAGCGCTATCCCGTCGATCGTAAATCGGGCTATTCCAAGCACAAAGTTTATTTCAATCTCGATCAGCAACATCGGATAGAAAAAATAGAGTTCTACGATCGTAAGGGAACGCTATTGAAAGTCATGGATTATCTCAATTACCAATTGTACAAAGACAAGCACTGGAGAGCAGCCAAAATTCAAGTGGTCAACAATCAGTCGAAAAAGGAAACCCAACTCTTATTTGACAATTATGACTTTGAGACGGCATTGAAGGAAAACAATTTTACGCAAAATAGCCTAAGAAGAAATTGAGTATGAAATACAAAATGATTTGGGTCTTACTATTGCCACTACTCTGTTGTACGCAAGGATGGACACAGGGCCAGCCCAAAAAGGTAGAAACGGATTTTAGCATAGAATTAGGTTTGAATCTGCTTGGCTTTTTTCAAGATGGCAGTTATCCATCACAGAAGGTCATTTATCCTTCCCTATCGCTCAGACCCAAATTTTCCTTGAACTGGACGGCACACAATGGCCGTCTAAGTTTCGAGGGTTTTGGCCGATACGATATCAATGGCAATAGTCGGACCCACCTCGATATTCGAGAACTCTACTATCAAACCTACCAGGGCAATTGGGAGCTGAATGTCGGCGTCAAGCGCTTGTATTGGGGAAAATTGGAGACCATCAAACTCGTGGATGTCATCAATCAAGTTGACTTTCTCGAAGGCATTGATGGAGAGGAGAAACTAGGACAACTCTTGGTGGAAGTGGTCTATGCGAGTAACTTTGGTAACTTTTCCTTCTTTGCCCTGCCTCACAGCAGAAGAATCGCCTTTGGCAATGCAGCGGGAAGACCTCGAACACCGATGGTCATCGAAGATCGACAAGTCTCTTTCCAATCCAGTCATGAAATGTGGCATCCCACTTTGGCACTACGTTGGTCTCACTATTTGGGAAATGCAGATCTTGGTGTCCACTACTTTTATGGCAATGCTCGTGAACCCCTGATTCAGTTTGCACCGGATGGAGACTTCGGTCTTCAGTATCCAATTGCCCATCAGCTGGGGATAGACTTCCAAATCATCTTGAGCAATACCTTAATCAAATTGGAAGCCCTCTATCGCGCAGGGGATTTCGCCCCACTCGACAATATCATTGCCGTAGCGGGGGGAATTGAATATACCTTTGGGAATGTCAATGATAAGGGGCTCGACATTGGGCTATTGGGGGAATACATCTATGACAATCGAAGAGAACTGACCTTTTCTTCTCTAGACAATGACCTATTTCTGGGAAGTCGCATCACGCTGAACAACGAGGCGGGAACAGAGCTCATCCTTGGCGCCTTCAAAGATTTGCAGCGCAGCTCCTTGATCGGTAGAATCGAAATGAGTCAGCGGGTATTCAAGGATTCAAAGATCAGCCTCGAATCCCAATTTTTCGTCAAAATCGATCCCACAGAATTTGTCTACCTATTCAGAAGAGATTCCAATTTGGCCATAGAATGGATCCGCTATTTTTAGGGATGGTGAGCCTTGGTTTAGGTCTGCATTCGATCTTCCCGAAAAACCAGCTCCAAATGATGAAGCAAAAAATCGACATTGGCGCGGTCAAAACACATGGGCGGTTTGATCTTGATGACATTGTACAATGGACCGTCGACACTCATCAACACGCCCCGTTCCCGCATTCGATTGGCGAGATAACTGGTTTGTTGGGTGGCAGGCGCCAAGGTCTCCCGAGAGCAAACCAGTTCCATGCCCTGAAAAAAGCCCGGGCCGCGCAGCTGTCCGATAATGGGAAACTGCTCCTGAAGTCCCCGGAGTTTTTCCCTTAGATAAGCACCAGTTGTTTTCGCGTTTTCCTGTAGCTTTTCCTCTTTGACAATTTGTAAGACTTTCCGACCAATTGCACAGGAAACCGGATTGCCACCAAAGGTGTTGAAATACTCCATTCCATTGGCAAAAGCATGGGCGATCTCCTTGGTCGTCACCACCGCGGCCAAGGGATGTCCATTGCCAATGGGTTTTCCCATCGTCACAATATCTGGGATCACGCCATGCTTTTCAAAAGCCCAGAAATGATCTCCCGTGCGGCCAAAGCCCACTTGTACTTCATCCATGATACACAAACCACCAGCAGCTCGAATAACGGGAAAGACTTGTTGCAAATACCCTTTGGGCAAAACAATTTGACCACCACAACTCAGAATACTTTCACAGATAAATCCCGCAATCCTCTTCCCTTGATGCCGTAGTTTTTCGATCTGTGTGGTCGCATGCTGAGCGTATTTTTGGGCAGCAGCTTCTGCGGTCTCTTCTCGATAAATCCCGCGGTAACAATCGGGAATGGGCAGTAGATGGGTATGCGCTGGCGCGCCCTGTCCTCCTTTCCCATCAAATTTATAGGAACTGACATCCACCACCGCTCCCGTATTACCATGATAGCCCACCTCTACGGCCAACATGTCGTTCTGGCCACTGTAGGTTCGAGCCATCCGCAAGGCCAACTCGTTGGCTTCACTTCCCGAGTTGACAAAGAAACAGACCTTCAAAGGATCGGGAAAAGTGGCGCTCAACTCTTCGGCAAAAGCGATGATGTTTTCGTGTAGATAACGGGTATTGGTGTTCAATAGGGCCATCTGCTGCTGGGCAGCTTTCACTACTCGGGGATGCTGATGGCCAACGTGTGGAACATTATTGACCGTGTCTAAATAGCGACGACCAGTGATATCGTATAAGTACTGCTTGAATCCACGGACCATGTGTAAAGGTTGCTGATAAGACAAACTCAAATTAGGTCCCAAAATTGATTTGCGCTTTTGGATCAACTCTTGCTCAAGCTGACTAGGCTGTTGTTTTTTGAAGTAAACCCCATCCATCAAAAGGGCTGGATCAGGACAAATGCTTTGCCATACCGCTTGCTGCTCCGGAAAAGCAACGCCCGGAAAATCATCGCGATAGCCCAACATATCGAGCATGATTTGAAAGTGTAAGTGGGGGGGCCAATTACCATTTTCTGGAGCGGGTCCAAATTCGGCAATCTTTGTTCCGGCTTTCACTGCTTGGCCAAGGCTCCATTGCCCCAAGCAATGGAGCGATAAGTGGCCGTATAGCGTATAAAAAGTTAAGTCACGATCCACTTGATGTTGGAGAATAATAGTGGGCCCATAATTGCAATCGCCTTCATTATTAGTAATGCCATAAACCCTTCCATCGAGCGGTGCATAAACTGCTGTGCCCGCTTGACTCCAAAGGTCTAGGCCCAGATGTACTGTCCTCCATTGGGGGCCATTGTTGCCTTCCACCAGATAAGCGTCGGTCGTGTAAAAGGGGCGCACTTCTAGATACCCCCCAAGTCCAAAGTCAACTTTTGCCTCTGCCAACAGGTGATTGATCCTAGTAGAGAATCGTTCGATGCTCAAGAAATGTTCATTATTACCAAGTTCTAAGCTACCGACACGGAGGTCCATTTCTTTGAAGGCAGTATCGCTCCAATCAACCGCTAAGACATCTCTAAATTTACCTTGCTGCCTAGCCGTTTTTACCCAAGTTTGAAAACGGATGGCTTGTGGACACGGCTCCCAATTGCAAGCTGCTCTAAAGGTGTAATGCGCCAGTTGCGGATCGATGTCCCTCCACTGATGCAATACCTCCCAACCGGGTTGCTCACTGATCGACAAATAAGTATTTTCCAAAGCCGTCTGTCGTTTCCCGGCAGCAGCAACAACGCTGACACAGAGTCGCATCGCCATCATTGAATAAATCAATTCCACCTCTTTTTCTTCCAGTGGATAGCCTTGATGATAGCCCCGAACCAAGTCGGCAACGGCGGCCAAAGGATCGGGCTGATGCATCGCTACATAGGCGGCTGCGATGGCCAATTCATTGATGGTATGCGTATAGAGACTGTCCCCAAAGTCGAACAAACAGATGGGCTGTTTCTCATTTTCGGCCCGAACAATAATGTTGTAGTCATTGACATCTCCGTGGATGACACTTTTGCGCAATTGGCCCCAGGCTGGAACTACCCGTTGTTCAAATAGATCAATAAAATAATGCAACAAGGCTTTTTGTTCTGACGATTTGATCCACTGCTCCACTTTTGCTTTGACCCAGAGGGACTGACTCAAATCCCAGTCGAGCTCACGATGGGCAGCCGGATGTGTAAAGTCGAGCAATTGACGATTGAGATGGGCACAGGTTTGACCGAGGGCATGGCGAAGCGGAGCACTTTTGGGTTGGGTCTGCGCCCAGAGTTGTCCGGACAACCAAGTCAACAAACGCATATAACGAGTTTTCCCTTTGGCATCCTCAATCGGGGTGATGGTTTGTCCCGATTGATTGGGTATTACTGCGGGACTAATCGCTCCCCCTTTTTTTTCCAAATGCAGCATCAAGGCATTTTGCATTTCCAAACTTGCTCGTTCCTCTCCAAAATGAGCAATCTTGAGCAAATATTCTCGACCATCTGCACTTTTGAGATAATAATTGAGATCCAAATAGCCGGGCATTTTACGGACACTTACCTCCAAACCAAAGTAGGTAGCAGTCAACTGTTTGACTTGTTCGGGGCTAAAGAAAATAGATTCAGTCGTAGACATAAGTTGCAACAAATTGGTAAAAGCAAAAGGAATGGGAAACGATAAAAATCAACCACTCATTTCATTGGATGATTCCCAGCAATGCCAAAGGTTTACCCGCTGGACAGTTGGATAAATGGAGCGCTAAACCTCTGATCGAATCCAACGAGAAAACTCATTTTCTGGGCACTACTCAGGCCCATATCAAATCTCGGAAAGTTTCTCATGATATACTAATGAAGCCTGGCAAAGTTCGAAGGAAACGCACAATATTTCTTACATTTGTTTCGACAAGATGGTCAGCCTTCCCAAAGACTCCAAAATTTTGGCATCATTTGACCAAACATTATTATTACACGTATAAGCCAGGAATAACATACGATTTTTATTTATTCCAACGTTTCTAATCTCACATTAAACCACGATAATCGATGAATACAAAACAGGTATTAGGTACAATTGCAGTAATTCTAGCTCTATTGCTTTTGTTGGCTGGTTTCTGGGGCTATCGCCTAAACAGTGAAAAAACAGAATTGATCTCCAATAATGAAAAGCTCAATACAGAAATCAATGGCCTCAATCTTTTAAAAGATGAGCTGGCCACAGAAGTTGACAGCCTGCAATCTGCTTACGAGATGCTGGCCGAGGAAAACGAAAGTTTACAAACTTCTTTGGAAGAAGAAAAGGCCAGAGTACGTCGTCGAAATGCTACCATCAAATCCGTCAAATCTTCGATGGCTGCATTGGAGACCAATTCCACCGCCGAAACGGGAAATCTACGTTCGCAGATTCAAGGTTTATTGAGCTCCAAAGCTCAACTAGAAAATTCCATTGCTTCCCTACGCAGTGAAAACGACTCCCTTCGTGCCGTGACCGGCGTACTCACCAAAGATTTGGGCAAGGCACGGGAAGATAATTTGGCTTTGGCCAACCTCAACCGCGCCATGGAAGGCGAATTGGATCGACTGACCCTTGCCAATTTTAAAGCTTCTGCTTTTAGGATAGAGGTACAAAAAAGAAATAAGAAAAAGGTAACTTCTAAGTCGCGGAGAGCAAGGCGTATTGCCGTGAGTTTTGACCTTACCGATGTACCCGAATCCTACCAGGGTGTACGTCCAGTTTATCTGGTGATTGCCGATGAAAAAGCGACGCCCATCAAACTTGAAGACCCCATCCAGGCCAAGGTTATCGTCAACGGCCAACAAAACGATATCATTGCCGCCGAGGCCAAGGAAATCAATGTCGTCAAAAATCAGCGCATCTCCTTTACGCATGAGCTGAGCAGTAAACTCAAATCGGGCTATTACCGCATCTCTGTTTACACGGATATCGGTCTTTTGGGGGCAACCAGCTTGAGGCTTCGATAGAGTGAATAGATATTTAATTTCAACCATTCACAGATCCGTTTTTTATCCTTAATTTTACTGGTCAGGTGGACATTCTTCATCTGACCAGTATGGTTTAACCTTATCCTTAGATCTTGTACCGATGAATCGATTGTCCTTCCGCTCTTGTCTGCTACTCTGCGCTCTCCCTCTCCTATTGGTCTCTTGCCTGAGTAAGAAAAAGCATTTGGAAGCCCTCCAATTGCAGCAGCGTCAAAGTGATGCCAAATTCCAACAAGAAGTAGGCCTGAGAGATAGTCAACTCAATGTTGCCCACAAAGACATCGATGAATTGCGACTACAATTGGCAGAGAGGAAAGGAGAGAACAATATTTTGGTGGGTTTACGAAAAGAGCTCGAAGCCCAAATTGGTAGGCTGGAAACAGACATTGAAAACATGAGCAATCGATCCAGCTCTACCCAGAAAAACCTCAGTGCCAGTATCAAAGAAAAAGATACGGAAATCGCTCAATTGAAAGGCCTTATTCAACAGGTTGATACCACCTTGTCACGCCATGTTGCTGCACTAGAGGAACTTTCCAATACCGTCTACACGGAATTGCAATACCTTGATCCCGAAAAATTTGAGCTGATCACCAACAAGCATCAAGTCCGCTTTAGTGTTCAAAATGATTTGCTGTTTCGTGCTAGAAGTGTGGTCCGACTAGAGGAAGACACGGCCCTTCCCTTGCTAGAGAAAGTGGCCAACGTTATTCTCAAATATCCCAATATGTCGGTAAATATCATTGGCCACACCAGTAATGCTCCACCACGTCGCAAAGCAGATGTAGACAATTGGAATGTCAGTGCACAAAGAGCAGCGACCATCATCCGAGTACTGGTTGAAGATTACGATTTGAATCCCAGCCAATTGCTCCTAGCGGCAAAGGGAGAGTTTTCTCCGCGTGCTTCCAATGAAACGGAAATCGGTAAAAGCCAAAATCAACGCATCGAGTTTGTGGTTGCCCCGCAAGCGGAGGCCCTCGAACGCGCCATTCGAAAAGTCATTGAATAGTAAATGGAAAGAGCAACAGAAGACGGTAACCGAGCCATTCCTTTTTCGTCTACCATCTCCTGGATGTTCCTCAGGCTTTATGCCTCCACTCTCTTTTGTCCTTCCTCCCCTTTTCGCCCCAAAACCTCATCAACCAGACCGTAACTTTTCGCCTCTTCAGCGACCATCCAATGGTCGCGATCACAATCAGCTAGGATGGTTTCGTAATCCTGTCCGGTATGTTGACACAAAATATCGTACAACTCCTTCTGCATGCTCTTGATCAACTTGTAACTCACCTCCATGTCGGAAACTTGCCCTTGCATTCCTCCAGATGGTTGATGGATCATTACTCGGCTATGGGTCAAACAAGTGCGTTTGCCCGCTGTTCCCGACGCCAATAATACGGCCGCCATGGAGGCTGAAATGCCCGTACAGATGGTCCCAATATCGGCAGACAGATATTGCATGGTATCATAGATGCCCAAACCCGCGGTTACCGAGCCACCGGGGCTATTGATGTACAGAGAAATGTCGCGTTTGGGGTCAACCGACT
>JBCCSR010000066.1:0-11599 GCA_039199865.1 Bacteroidota bacterium | reverse complement strand
TGAACATCGAGCGGAAGTTTAAATCAACAAAATAAAAGAGACGAGCGGATGGTGTTTTTTTGTACTACGTTCGTTTTGTACAGATGTGCAATCCTCAACATAGAGCATTGCACATCTGTACAAAACGAACGTAGTACAAAAAAACACCATCCGCTCGTCTCTTTTATTTTGTTGATTTAAACTTCCGCTCGATGTTCAATCAAATGTTCTTTCATAAAACTGAGGATTTTGGGAAGCTCCTCGATGGCCAACTCCTTTAAGGGTTTGAATTCCTTGCCATCGAAGTAGCGTGCAACGGTACCAGGACCATCGGGAGCACCGTGATCGGCATCAATGGACTCTCGCCATTTGATGGCATGGGTTCTCCATTCTTCGGTGTTGACCAACTCGGGAGCTGTAAACCAGACGTTCCAAGTAAGAATATTGCCCTCCTTGAGCATATTGCCAGCAGCCGTGTTGAAGACATCTAAAATCAATTGGTTGAACTGGTCTACTTTGGCCACACCAGTGGGAACGATGGGGCCGATTTGTACGCCCAAATGACCGACAGACCAGGCCACAGATTCGTGCTTGGCGAAATTGGGAATCGGAAACTGATCAGTTAAACCACGGGTCAGCGGAAACAATACTTGATCTTTGTTGCCGGGATCATGGGTACTGACCACAATCGCATTTTCTTTGTTGAAAGGGAATTTGAGCCCCGATTCATCGAAGTGATCCCAGATGGCCTTCAGGATTTTATTTTCCTGGGCACTCGGACTAAACCAAATCTTACCGACTACCGACATATCGGCCGCCAACTCTCGGGTATTTTCATCCGCCCATCCTCGATTTCCGGTAACGGTGACCTCAACATTCATGGAACCGATGTGTGGAGAACTAAAACCTTGCTGCGGACAAATGATGGAATAGACGCGCCCTTCATTGGTGTAGCCCAAACGAGAAATATCGGGGGCAAACATCTGATAGCAACGCTTGGGATCTGTTTCTCCGGGCTCACTTTCCCAGCTAAACTCCGGCCAAATCACTTTCCACTGACGTTGTAGTAGATCAATGTGATCCATGTTATCATAGACTTCTAGACTGGAAAGATCGGGGGTAGGGTAAGCAAAGGCCGAGTTGGTTTTGTCGAATCCACCGACCCAGCCCGGAGGAATCGTGTTGTTGATGTCTTTACGGAGTTGGTCTTCCGAAAGGTCAACTTCCATATGGATGGCTGGGGTAGAAGGGCCCGCTTCTTTGATGACTTTGTCTTTGGTGTTCAACAATTCTAAGCCGGCATCTTTGACGATAAAGTACAAATCGGGTTCTCTTTCCAATAGTCCCTTGAATTGGGATTTGTCAAAAGTCAAGCTAAAAGCGCCCGTTTTGTCGGTAACGGCGATCCCCAGGAAGTCATCAAACACCAGATCATCGTCGTAGACGAGCACGTGGAGATCTGGAACTCCCTGATGATTGCTCTTGTCGGTTACCGTTCCCGAAACCGTGTAGTGGGAACCTGAAATAGTAATGGCATTACTCATGGCAATTGGTTAATTGAGGTGAAGAGATAGGTTAAGTAACAAAGGCTTTTACAGCCATTTCAACAATACATCGTTAAATATTGTATTATGTATTGCCTTATTTTACTGACAATTGCAATAATAAGGATTAAAGATCAGTTTCTATGATCTTTTGCAAAAAAAATACGAGGAATGTTATGCTATTTGTTAGAAGCAGTAGTGGAATTGATTTTTTTGTGCTATCGTCCCCTCCAATTACCTGAACAGACTCAGATCTCCAGTTTTTTGGTAGTCTTGATATCCATCACTGTAATGAACCGCGTAAATATAGATGCCCGAGTTGAGAAGTTGATTTTGGAAACGACCATCCCAGCCCTCCGCGATGTTTTCGGTGTAGAATATTTGGGCGCCCCATCTGTTGAAAATGGCCATGGAAAAGTTTTGTAATGCTTCGCAACCCTGGTCGGCGGAATAGACTTGAAAACGATCATTATTGCCATCCTCATTGGGAGAAAAGGCATTGGGGATGTAGAGCTGACAACAGTCTTCACTGCTAATCAAAATTTCTCCTCTTGTTTCTCCACATGCATTGGCTACAGTTACTTCATAAAGTCCAGCCCGACGGACTAGGTATTCAGCCGATGGCTGACCGTCTTGCCAGCGGTACCGAAGAGCATCAGGACTGCTCGCATCCAGAAAGAGACTATCCGGTGCACAGAGCAGCTGGTTATCGCCCAGTTGGACGGATGGAGGGTTCTCGTGGATAATGACAATGGTAGAGTCGCGTAGGGTTTCACAGGCATTGGTAATGTCAACGATATAAGTACCGCTTTGCCGGACCGCAATAATGGGCGCTGTAGAACCATCCTGCCACAAATAATGAGTTGCCGTAGGGTGAGCGACATTGAGCAAGAGCGGATCTCCTTCGCAGCGGAAAATAGAGTCGCTTAGTGTTTTTTTCAAGTTGGAATATTCAATGAACATGCTGTCCCGAAGCGTACATCCTGCCACCGTAATGTCTACCCAATACCAACCGCTAGAGTCGATGTCGAGGATCGGGTCCGTAGTATGATTGGACCAATGGTAAGTAGCATGCGGAACGGAGGCATCCAACAAAAAATTTTGATTTGGGCAAATGATGGTATCATTGTCTACCGCCAAGAATGGCCTCGTTTCATTTCTTACAAAAATGGTTTTGCGGATGGTATCGCTCGAATAACCGTTGGTGGCCACTAGAACAATGGCTTGTTCCCCCGAAGTATTGAATTGAATGCCATCGACTTGTTGGGCGTTGAGGGGGCCAAAGTTGGCGTTCTCGAAAGTCCAATACCAATTGTGAACACAATATGCACTTTCTCCCAATAAACTAATGAACTCACCGGGACAAATAGAATCTTTGGTTAAGGTGAAATCAGCGGAGATCGGATTGACGATGTTATTGTTTGGAGTGGTTTCGTAATAAAGACGGGCAATTTCTGTTTCGGAAAGTGTTCGGTTGTAGATGCGTACATCATCCAGTTTTCCTTGAAAATCATGACCACAAGCGGCACCTTCCGAGTCGATAGACATTCCATAGCCGAGGCTGGAACTGCCATTTTGAATATCTCCCAAATTGCCTAAAACATGAAAGGTAAATGCTTCCAAGTTCCGTCGATTATCAACGTAGATTTGGACTCGGTCCAATCCATTATTGGTATCCAAATGTCCACGGTAATTGACTACGACATGATGCCAGCAAGCATCATTGATGGTCATGTTTCCTTCAATTCCCCGATAATGGTCTCCCCAAAGATCTGTGTAGTACACGAGTTCAATATGAAAACTGGGATTGATGCGAATAAAAAATTCTCGTTCGTGTTCGAGGGGAACACAATCTGAATTGCCATACTTGGAAATGAGAATTTCATTTTCGGCATCCGTAGAATAGACCCAAAATGAAAAGCTAAAGCTACTATCTGGCATAGAAAAATGATCGAAAAAATCGCCAAAAATAATGCGTGCATCGGCTTCTTGAAAATCAACGGCGGCATTAGGCTTGCCAAAGCGGTCGGTACAAAACGAGACGCCATTGGGGGTTCCATCCAGATTGCCCAGGGCATCAAGCGCATTGCCGTGATTGAAAGAGTGATGTGTTAGGAGCCCATTTGTGACTTGAGCGTGGCTGGTCAAAGAAAAACAGAGCAATAGTGCCAACAGACACTTTGGGCTGGTTGGGGTTTGGGGCTTAGACATTTTGACTTATTGAGAGCGAATCAAATACAAAAACTATTTAGCAATAAAGCCCAGCAATCATTATTCCATACCCCTTTCTTTTTTTTCTTTCCATGTAGAAATGAAATTTTATTTTTTTTTCGTAAAAAATAGGGTGCTTTTTGGCCTTTAATCTCCTAGAATTTCGGTTGGTAAATGATCGTAAAAACAAAGTGTACGCTATTGGTGTGTCTTTTGAATCATTTGATATTCAACTGTTTGTAAAGCATATTGTTATGAGTTTTGAAAAAATATTTTATGAAACATTGTCACGTTTTGCCATCTTTTGCTGCTGAACTCGAAATCCCAGAATGGGAATGAATTGTATCCTTATAATAAAGTCTCGTATGCAACAATTGCTTTGGATCAGTTGTCAGGTCCACCGAATTGAACCCGCTTCCTCATCGAGCTTTTCCCGGTTCGGGGTAGCCCTTTGTTTGTGAAGGCCAAAATTTTCTGTAGGGTCCAGTCAAGCTAGCGGTCTGCCCCAAACAAAAACCAGATTACTGCTGAGCGCTGGGCTAGAGCAAGGATAGGGGCCCACTTTTTTAGTGGTTTAGCTTCAGAACTGCTATTTTAGCAATTATTTTGTCATCGTAAAGATCATTAACTAACTTTATGCGTGAATGTTTAGACGATACCAGCTGCTACTATAATCTGACTTTATGACGGAAAAGCAAGAGAAGATTTTAAAGTCCGCTCTAAAACTGTTTGCCGAGCAAGGCTATAATGCGACCTCAACGAGTAAAATCGCCAAGGATGCAAAGGTCTCGGAAGCACTGATTTTCCGGCATTTCCAAAGTAAGGAAGGCCTTTTGGAGGCCGTCTTAGCCGAAGGGGAAAAGCGGCTTCAGTTATTGTACGCAGACATTTTGATAGAACCCAATCCTAAAACCCTCCTCCGCAAGACCCTGGAAATGCCATTTGACCGATCCCAATCGAGCTACGACTTTTGGCGCTTACAATTCAAACTCAAGTGGGAATTGGAATATTCTTCCAAAGAAAAACTCCAACCAATCGAAGATGCATTGCAACAGGCCTTTCGCAAGCTCAATTATCCCGAACCCGAGATGGAGGCCGAATATATGGTGCATTTTCTCGAAGGCCTCTCTACGGCATTGATTCGAAATACCTTGAGCGATGCCACCCGGATGAAACATTTTTTATTGAAAAAATATGATCTTCAATAAAAATTTTAGTAATATTGTAAGTAAGTAATCACTCATTATCTGCATTTCGTTAAACGACTCACGATGATCACCAACAACATCAGGTTCATCCTGCTTTCCCTGTTCATCACCGGGATTACCTTTGGATTGACGGCATTTCACGAAAAAAAGACCAAAAGGAACCTCACTGCTGATCCCTCCACATCCACCATTTACAGCGAAGCTACTCCTTTCGATTTGATGATGCAAGTGCTGACTCACAAGCGCTGTGTCAATTGTCATCCTGCGGGGGATCGCCCCCGACAAGGGGAGGATAGCCATTACCACAATTTTGGTGTATCCCGAGGAACGGACAATCACGGTGTGGCTGCGTTGCGCTGTGAATCTTGTCATGGGCCTGAAAACAATGATTTTTCGGGCGTACCCGGAGCTCCGGAGTGGAGCTTGGCTCCTTTGTCGATGCAGTGGGAGGGTTTGAGTCGAGTTGAAATTGCGCAATCCATGCTCGATCGGTCCAGGAATGGCAATCGGTCCTTGGAGGAAACGGTCAAACATTTGACCGAACACGAATTGGTGCTTTGGGCTTGGGAGCCGGGTATCGATGCGGCGGGGAATGCCCGAGAAGTCCCCCCGGTATCCAAAGAAGACTACATCAAAGCGGTGAAAGCTTGGGCCGCGGCTGGTGCTAAAATTCCCGAGAAGTAAACCAATCTGCTGGCACCAGACAGATTCCATCCGACCTTCACTTAAAATGAAAAATAGACCAATGAAAGTATCATTTAACATCAATGGACAAACACAATCAGTTGAGGCAGACGGGCATACGCCTTTGCTCTGGGTGTTGCGGGATCAACTGAATTTAAAGGGAACCAAATTTGGTTGTGGAAAAGCCGCTTGTGGAGCCTGTACGGTTCGTGTGGATGGCGAAGCCATTCGGGCCTGTTCTTATCCCGTGAAATATGCGGAAGGAAAATCGGTGACGACCATCGAAGGTTTGGGACAAGGAAAGCAACTGCATCCGGTACAGCAAGCCTGGATGGAAGAGGTGGTTCCTCAATGCGGTTATTGCCAACCCGGTTTTATGATGGCAACGGCCGTTTTGTTAGACAAAATTCCCAAGCCAACGGATCAGGATATCGATGATAATATTGTCAATGTTTGTCGCTGTGCAACGTATTATCGCATGCGAAAGGCCATTCATCGCGCTGCCGAACTCAAAAACGCCCAAACCATTTGATGGCTGTTCTTTTAAAAATGCCCTTCTTTAACCGTCAAGAGTTCTTCAACTTCTACGGGAAATACTCGTGAGATTACGGTCAAGGAATTAAATCATTGATGATGTCAGAAGATAAAAAAACAAAGAAAAGCTCCCGGAGAAAGTTTTTAATTCGGGGAGGATTGGGGACAATTGGTTTGCTCGCATTGGGAACCTACGTCTTTAGAAATCCCATTCGTCGAGAGGTGTTGAAATTGGCGGAAGAGTTGGTGCCTCCTTATTCGGGGACTGGAACGCAGGCCAATTTGTGGTTTGAAGTTACCCAAAACAATACTGTGGTACTGCATTCTCCAAAAGTAGAAATGGGGCAGGGCACCTTTACGGGCCTGGCCCAAATTGTAGCCGATGAGTTGGATATCGATATCGGGCAGATACAGGTGAAAGCGGCAGCTACCGCTACGGGGATCGTCGATGCACTGAGTACGGGAGGGAGTTTGTCCATCGCCCAGTTGTGGCAACCACTGCGTGAAATGGCGGCTACGATGAGGGAGAAAATCAAATTAGAAGCGGCCAAAAAAATGAAAGTCGAGCCGGGTGATTTGACAACGGCTAATGGTGTGGTTTCGGGGAATAGAAGGTCCATGACTTATGCCGATGCCTTGATGGAGGTAACAGATTGGTCTTTACCGGAGACACCAACATTGAGAGCTGTTGATACTTATCAATTTGTTGGCAAACCCATTCAGCGAATTGATTTAAAAGCGAAGGTCCTCGGAGAACCGATTTTTGGGATGGATGCCGCCATGCCCGATATGCTGTATGCCGCAGTAGTGCGTCCCGAACACGTGGGGGCTCAAATGAAAAGTGTCGATGTGAGTGCCGCAGAAAAAATGCCGGGAGTAGTCAAAATTGTCGAAAAGGACAATTGGGTAGGCGTGGTGGCCAAGTCTTATCCCGAAGCCTTGGCCGCTAAGCGAAAAATTAAAGTGGATTGGGATATTCCCAGGCGATGGACGGAGGAAGACTTGCGAGACCTATTGAAGGTAGGCAAAGGCAATCCCATGATTACGCAAAAGGAAGGAAAGGCGTTGGATTCCGAGGCAGAAGGTGTTGTTTCTTTGGAATTCACTAGTCCATTGGGGGCTCATGCGCAAATCGAACCCAACGGAGCCGTGGCATTGGTTAAGGATGGTAAAGCAACGGTTAAGTTGTCGACTCAAGTGATTGGAGTCACTCAGAGACAAGTTTCGGAAGCCCTTGGTATTCCGCTAGAAGATGTCAATATCATTGGAACCTATCTCGGTGGTGGTTTTGGAAGAAGGCTGAATACCAGTCATGCCGTCCAAGCTGCCCAAATGTCGCAAGCGGTGGGAAAAGCGGTCAAATATTTTTTTACCCGCAAAGAGGAGTTTCAAAATGATACTTTTCGTCCCCCGACTCATCACATCATGCGTGGCAAATTGAACGAACAAGGGATGCTAGAAGCGCTTGAACACCACTATGCCAGTGGAGATGTAGCCACCAATTCAGTCATCATGCCTCCTATGGCGACTACGGTTTTGGGAACGGACGTTGGGGCAATGCGAGGCGGAAATATCATGTATCGAAAGTTGCCCAACTATCGGGCGGTGCAGTGGCATACCTCTTTGCCTTTTGCAACCAGTTGGTGGCGGAGTTTGGGTTTGTTGGCCAATACTTTTGCCATCGAAAGTTTTATTGACGAAATGGCTTTAAAAGCAAAGCAAAATCCAGTTGATTTTAGATTGGCCATGCTTGGTGAGGAAGGGAGCGAAGCCCGAACCAAAAAGGTCATCGAGCTGGCAGCGGAGAAAGCGGGCTATTCGGATCAAGCCAAAGGCAACCGAGCGATGGGCTTTGCCGCTTCGATTGATGCCGGGGCACCTTGTGCACAAGTGGTGGAAGTATCCGTGGAATATAAAGAAATTAAGGTACACAAAGTCATCTGTGCTTTTGATTGTGGAATTGCGGTCAACCCCGATCAAGTGAGGGCCCAGTGTGAAGGCTCGATCATTATGGGCATTAGTGGAGCAATGCACGAAAAAATGACCCTCAGAGATGGACAATTGTATCCCACTATTTATGGGCCCTACAGTATGGCTTTGATGCGCCATACGCCCAAAGTTATTGATGTCCATTTGATTCAGGGAGCAGATGTCCCCCTACCGGTCGGGGAGCCACCACTGGGGCCCATTGCTGCTGCTATTGGAAATGCCGTACGAAGGATTACGGGACAAAGATTGACAGATCTTCCGATGAACTTGATTTAGAAAGTACTGTTATCACTAAGACTTCTGTTTACCTTTTAAAAGCAAGAAAATGAACATCCAGTTTGCGTATACCATTCTCTACGTTGAAGACGTGGCGAAAACCATTCAATTCTATCAAGCGGCGTTTGGCTTTGAACAAAAATTCATCACTCCCGAAAAGGATTACGGGGAGTTGGTATCTGGAACAACTACCCTTGCTTTTGCCAATCATACCTTGGGAAAAAGCAATTTTAAAGCCGACTATTTGGCCAGTAATTTACAAGAACCAGCCTTTGGGATGGAGTTGGCGTTTACTACTGATGATGTGGCTGCCAGTATGCAGCGCGCCATTGAAGCGGGAGCGGTGGAATTGGCTCCAGCGATAGACAAACCCTGGGGGCAAACGGTGGGGTACCTCAGAGATTTGAATGGTTTTATTCTCGAAATTTGTACTCCCATGTCAACTGGCTCTTAGCGGTGCTTTCTATTTCAAGCGTCATCCAAATGATACCCTCGTTCATTTTGTGTGCATGATTAATGGTAAGAGGCCTTAAACGAATTCTGCGATGAGGCCACCAATGATCAGGCTGGTCAGGACCCAATAAGAAAATAAATGAATCATGTATTTCAGCGGCTTGTTGTTCAATAGTCCGTGGATGCCGATGAAAGGCAGGGCGAAAACAAAAGCATTGATGAGTCCGTGAAAAACGCCATGTTTAAAATAGCGGTATTTGTCTCCATATACTCCTAAAAAGTCCTGGACAATTTTTTCTGCTTCCTGACTTCCCATCATGATGTCGGTGAAAAACAGCTCGTAAAACCCCATTTGGTGGATGATTAAATTGATGTAGCCATAAACGAGGGTGAAACTGAGTACAAATAAAATTCCGAGCCGTAGTGGCCCCAATGTTGTCAAGGTGGTAAAGCGTTCTCCCGACCATCGGCTGATCAAAGACTTGGGGTGAAACCAATAACTGGCAATGAGGAGTGGGACAAAGGAAATGCTCAGAAAAGCGAAGTAATTTAAGTCCATAGATTTGATCTTCAAGATGAGGTACTAACATTGATTAACTCAGAAATGGAGACAAAGTTGAATTCCTATCCGCTTAAGTCGGAAATACTTTGGGGCAATAACTAGCCCATCTGCATTTCAGGAGGTAGTTTCTCTTGGAGCGTACTATTCCATCCATTGGAAGTTGGCGATGTAGACGCCCATCGAACAATCGTCCATACAGTTTTTCATGGTAGAACCACAGGATTCGATGACTCCTGCTTTATCGGTCTTAAAAAATAGTTTGTTGTCCACTTCGCTGACCTGAAGAGATTTCGTACCACATTGCTCGTAAACTTGATCTATGGTCAATCCCTCGGCTCCATTATTATGGCTATTGATTGTTGATTTATCTTCCGTGTAAACGAGGGTCATTTCTTCGGAGTAGTATCGACCATTTTCACTCAATTGATTTTCTGAAAAGGATCTGGAGATGACCTGCCCATTTCTGACGACAATCTTTGTAGTACTCCGATAGCCTACCCAAGAAGCGATGCTGACTTCGTATTGATAAGTATTGTTATGGTCTTTTTTTAATTGCTGCCAAGTTTGGAAACTTTTATTGAAGGCTCCATCAATTGCTTGATTGGGAATGGATATTTTTTTGGCTGAAGTACAGGAGAAGAAGAATAGGAAACTCGCTAAAAAAAACAAGTAGGAGAGGACGGGTTGTAATGTTAAGCCTTTCATGTGGTTTTTTGTAAAATTTGTGTTCATTTATTTGTCGTTGTTTCAAAAAGTTGGTTTGACCGAGAGAGGGTCCTATCGATCAAAATTTTCGATCAAAGTCTTTGCCATTAAATTGATAGACTCCCCCCTCTGCCATCGCAAAGAGCAGGTTGCCTTGTCGATCTTCGTAGATGTGCCAAACCATTTGCTTGGGCAGGGAGGGATCGATAATGGCATAATTGATCATTGTCTGGCCATCGTATTTCCAAACGCCCGTATCTCGATCTCCAAACCAAATATTGCCGTGACGATCTTCGGTAATGGCAAAAACGTGTTCCAGTGTTCCGGGAGGAGACAAACTTCCTCGACCCGTACTATTGCGATGGATCAAACCCTGTGCTCTGGAGAAGTTGATGGTTTTCCCTTCATTCTTTTGTAACACGCCAATGCCATTATTGCCGATCCAGAGCCTTCCCTTTGAATCTTCTAAAATACTTCTGACGTGTAATCCTCCAAAGTTGGGATCGAGTCCCAAAGATTGGGCATTGATGATGGTAAAGTCTTTACCATCATAGCCAATCACAGCGCCGTAGGTGGCGATCCAAAGTTGTCCTTGTTGGCCTTTCGCAAAACCCGTCACACTGTAGGAGTGATGGCCTTCCTCATCAACTTCAAGGGGAAAAGATAAGTAGTTGATTTTTTGACCATCGTACCGATATACACCAGGACGATCGCTGGCATTAAACCAGAGGTTTTGCTCCCCCAAAGCCCAAGCCTGATCTTGGGGGACTAAGTCCAACTGAAAAAGTTCGGGCTGATTGTGATTGGTGATGCTCTCTTGCTGGTAGCTACTGACTCCATTGCCCGTTCCAAACCAAATACGGCCTTCAGCGTCTTCTTGGATGGTTCTGATTTGATGATCCGTCAATCCCTCTTTGATGGTAAAATAGGTAAAGTTTTCGCCATCGTACACACAGGCACCCTCTCGATGACTGCCCAACCAATAATTCCCCTGTCGATCCTGTAGGATGCTGCGAACGCCATAAATGTATTTTAAGCTGTCGCTTTGATCCAGGGAAGGAGGTGTGGGCTTGCTAAGAGAAGCGCTAGGGGCTGGGGCATTTTCTTCGTATACACAGGAGAAACTAAAATTGAGAAGGATTAGGTAAATCGTGAATTGGATTTTTATCATTTTTTTGCTTTGTGATATAAGCCCCGAGATGATTCATTTTGCTGATGGCCTTGTACGATCACAAATGTATACAACTCTATCATAATCTCCAATGATTAGTTGTTTTGAAAAAAATAAATAGCGTTTCGTGGCAGGTAGTGGGAGTTTGCTTTTTTTGTTTTGAGCCTGTCACCATCATTGGCAAAATTGAGCGGTGCTAAAAAATGGAGAAAAAGGAAGACCCAAACAAGGAATGGACTAGGGGAAGCGACAATAGCGAGTAGCCCGCAAAATTCATTTTTCA
>JBCCSR010000065.1:0-11707 GCA_039199865.1 Bacteroidota bacterium | reverse complement strand
TTTTTTTATCCCTGACATTTTATGGACTAAAAGGAATTGCCTCTTAGCCAAGGGCCATACCTATGAGTATTGTTATAACAATATAATTTTAAATTCGTTAATCATTAATTTCTAAAACCATCTAATTATGAAAATGCTTAATTTATCAAAGCTATTTATTTTGCTCTTTGTGAGTTCTGTTTTATTTCACTCTTGTACCAAAGACCCACTCATTGATCCTACGTCGGAGGAATACGCTGAGATCATATCACCCGAAGAGGAAGCTGCACTGGAACAATTGAGTAACATTGATTTGACTGATTATGCGGAGTCTGCAACGACTAGAAGTAATACTTGTGATATATTTATTTGTGCGAACTTTACTGGCAATGGTCGGTATCGAGTTATTTTGCCCAACGGTACCATCATTTTTGTTAACCTCAATGCACAAACCGTTACCATTAATGGTTTTACTTTCCCATTGGTCAACAATCAACTTTGTCAAAACATTACGGTTACGGGGTCTTCTACGGCAAATCTGGGCTTCAAAGGAACGGGCTCTGTTACCGTTACGGCAACCGTCAATGGAGTCACTTCAACCATTTTTACGGCAGGTGTCGGAACAACTGCACCCGTTTCCGTGATTCAGGATGTAACGTTGACTTGTCCTCCACATGATGATACTTGTGAGTTGTTGATTTGCGCTAACTTTAGTGGTAATGGAAGATACCGAGTGGGTTTACCTAATGGCACCATTATTTTTGTGAATCTCAACGCTCAGACTGTTACCATTGGTAGTGCTACTTTCCCATTAATTAACAATCAATTGTGTGAGACCATTACTATTTCTGGTTCTTCAACCGCGGATTTGGCCTTCAAAGGAACGGGTTCGGTAGAGGTTGAGGTCACTTATCCAGACGGAACAGTATGTGAGGTCTTCTCTGCTGGTGTCGGAACTACTGCTCCCGTATCGTCGAGTCAGTCGGTGACTTTGACTTGTGATCCTCCTTGCTAATTGGTTCTTAGACCAATTGTCATCAATGAAAATGGCCATCTCCCAAGTGGGGGATGGCCATTCTGTCAGATAGGACTGAGGGTCGATTATTCTTGTGCTCGATTGATTTCGGCAGCCGCACCATTTTTGCGTCCTTTGCGTTTTTTGAGGAACTGATTGCCAAAACGATAACGGGCACTAAAGCTAACGATCCGACGATCCCAGCGATTTTCAATATCCGCTACGGTATTTCCAAAATCGAGGTTGCCGAAGAAAAAGCGGTTGAAAAGATCATCAACGCTAAAACTCAAACTCAATTTGTCGTTCAACAATTTCTTTTCCATTCCAAAACTTATACCGTACATGGGTTCAAAGGTGATGATGCCATCCTGACCGCCACTGGTATACCAGCCATTGATTTCTGTTTTTATTTTTCCTGGTAAGGTAAAATTCATTTGGATGAAACTGGTAAAAGACCAACGCCGAGAATCGTAAAAACTGCTTTCTGCCTCGCTGTTTTGATAACGATCATTAAAGAGCATAAAACCACCATATCCCGAGATTTTAGGAATAAAGTCTAAAGGAAAAAACAGGCTTCCACCGATTTTATCGTATTGTTCGATGTTGCCATCAAATGCCGAAGTCGCTTTGGTGGTGGGGTCTTGTTGGGTAATCAAAGTAATCACATCATTGGTTCGGGAATATTCCAAACTGAAAAAAGGTTGTTTTTCAAACGATAAACTCAACTTGGCGGTATGGGTAAACTCAGGACGAAGAATGGGGTTCCCGCTTTCCAAGGTGAAGGGATCCATGTAAACAATGAATGGATTGAGTGAAGAATAACGGGGGCGTTCAATCCGATAGCTGTAGGCCATGGCCACCGCTAGTTGTTTGGTCAAGCTCCGAGAAATGCTGGCACTGGGAAAGAGCTTGGCAATGTTACGTGTCCGCGTAGAATCGATGGTCACCGAGAAACCGTTTGAACGGCTATCTTCAAAGCGCAAGCCTAAACTTCCTTCCCATCCATTGCTAGAAAAGTTGACCTTTCCGTAAACCGCAGCAATGTTTTCATCAAACTCATATTCATTGGATTGAAGCGCGTTGAACTGCCATTCATTATTTAAAAAGATATCTGAAAATAAATCATTGTTGAGGACCGCTCGGCTAAACTTTCCACCGATTTGCACTTTTAGGGCTTGCCCCAAAGGTTTGGTGTAATCTGCCTTTATGGCAAAAATTTTGGTTGTTCCCGGCTGCCGATTGCGTTGGTCCGGAAACTCGAGGCTATCTCTTGATTTGTTTTCTGTGATGGCTAGGCTGGTAGACGTTCGATCAAAAAGGGCATAATTTGCATCGAGTTCTAGTTTTTGTCCCAGCGTATCGATGTTAAAATCGTAATATGCATTACCACGATAATAGGTCCAGGTTCTTTCTAATCTATTTTCCGTCAACAGATCGGTATTGGGAGCATTGTCGATGTACTCAATTGTCGTATTGTTGATATTACTGCGGTTGTTGACAGAACCGATTCCTCGGAAACCAAAGCCCAAAGTGTGGCGATCATCTAAATACCAGTCTATTCCTAAATTTCCCCGATAAGTTTTGGGTAGAGAGGGTTGGTCATTATCGGAGATATAAGTATCAAGATCTTGAATGCGATCCACTAGAAGGTATTCTTGATAGGTATTGTAACTAAATCCAGCTCCTCCGTAAAGGTTAATTGCGCCCTGTCGGCTATTGAGTGAAATCCCCGTATTGGTTCGCCAACGAGTTGCTTTTCCAATGCCGGCCCGGAAGGTACCGTTGGTCCCAAAAAGTTTGTTGCGCTTCAAAATGATATTGATAATTGGCCCCGTTCCGGTAGCCTCAAACTCGGCACCAGGCTGATGGATGAGTTCGATGCGTTCGATATTGTCGCCGGGCATTTCTTTCAGTAAAGATTCAATATCCATGTATTGAGTAGATCTACCATCAATTAAAATGGTGGGATTAGAATTTCCCGCTAGGCTCAGTCTACCATTGACGACTAGCATCCCGGGCACTTTTTTAACGACATCCATCAAACTGCCGTTGACTCCAGTCAGACTCTTGGCCACGTTGACGACCATTCGATCTGCTCTCTGTTCTAAAAGCGGAACTTTTGCGACCACCTCCCCCGATTCGAGGGATTTGGCCTCTACTTCAATTGTCGCGTCGTAATGAAAACTTTTTTGTTGTTCGTTGAGTTCGAAATGTTCAGATTGGGTATCGGCGTATCCTAGCATGACGACCTGAAGATAATACTGGCCCGCTTTGACCTCATTGATGCGGTATTGTCCATTGAGATCGCTAACCACTCCTTTGACCAATTTTTTTGTTTTGGCCTCGTACAAAACGACATTGGCAAACTCAACGATCTGACCGCTTTTGTCTTGAACGCTACCTGTAATATTGTATTGAGCAGTTATTCCTTGGATCAATAGAAAAGAAAAAAGTAAAGTTATGGATGTTTTCATATTCAAAATGGGTTATTAATTTTTTGGATTTCGTTATAATAAGGGGTACATTTTTTTTACTCTAAAACGTACGTTCGAAACAAAGACCCATCACAAGACGAGTAGGGACGGGCCTTTGTTTCATCCATAATGACTGACAATTGCTGACAATACCCCTAATTTTTATTCCCTCCTTTAGAGAATTTTAACAATTGCGTCAACTCTTTCCCCAGTTTGTGGTTTCCTTTACCTGGTTGTTGTGTTTAAACTCACTTCTACTAGGTTAAAAAATAAGGTGAATTGGACGGATGGCAGATTACTGCTTGGTAGCCTAGCCATTCGTCAAATTTTTTTTCCTAACCATCTGGAATTTTTTTTGAAAAAAAATAAAAGTCCAGGCAACCCATTCTACTTCATCTGCATATAGGAAAGTAGTATGGTAACTAATAACAAACGAGTGCGCATTACGAAGCTAATCCAAGAGGCCCTTTCGGGGAAGCAGCAGGCTTATCAGCAGTTGTACCAGCTGCACCAGAAAAGTTTGTATCTCGTTTGTTTGCGATATGCTAAGAATCGAACCACTGCCGAAGATTATTTACAAGAAGCGTTCATCAATATTTTCAAGAACCTAGATCAGTTCGATGAGTTGAAAGGAGCTTTTGAATCTTGGGCCAAGCGCATCGCCATTAATGTATGCTTGGCAGATATTCGTCGGCAGTCCCTTTATTTGGTAAATATCAGCGGCGCAGAGGAGATGGCCACTTTTGATGAAGGCATTCTTTCTAAATTGTCTTTGCAAGAAATGCTCGGGTTGATTCAGCGTTTGCCTTACGGCTACAAGACCATATTCAATATGTACGTGATCGATGGTTTTTCTCACAAAGAAATATCGGCAGAACTGAATATTTCTGTGAGTACCTCCAAAACACAGTTGATGAAGGCAAGAAATGTATTAAAACAAAAAATTCAATCCAACCAGCAAATTTTCCTAGAAAGACATGGATAGATTTGACGACATATGGAAAAATCGCTTCAACGAAGAAGAGTTGCCAGACGCTGACTGGATTGCCCCGGGCGACCAGGTGTGGAGAGGCATCACTCAAGAGATTAAGCCGGAGAAGCCCAAGCGGAAATGGTGGATCTTTGTGATTCTGTTTATTGGGGGTCTAGCACTGTTGGCCGGGATACTGGGAAATAAACAACAGATTGATCATCTTGAGTTTGTGGCGGATAAGAACACCACATTTGTAAATGCAGCGTCTCCAAAGAACAATTTAGAATTGGAGGATACTAGGGATGATCGGAAGAATGTCCATGAAAAATATTCTTCCGTTACTCAAATTCAAAATTCAGGAGTTACCAAAGAAAATAGAGGGTCTGCAAAACAGCAGATCTCCAAGGTGTCCGAAACAGCATTAAACTACAACAATTCAATTCAAGAAAGCACTGAAAATTACGTAGTCCAAAAACAGAAAATCCCCACAGCTCAGTTAGAAGAAAATATCACTGTGCTCGAATCAGGGGAAGGAGTCAAAAAAGAGCAAGCTGTTGAAATATTATTTGGTGAACATGAAGTGGGGGATTTACAGCCCCTCACTTTATCCAGCCTATCCGGAATAGCCGTGGTGGCTGCTCCTAAACCCTTGGGTCAGTTGAGTCCAGTTGAGACGATGGAGTTGCCCAATAAAAAAGCTCCGATAAGATTTGGAATTAGTGGAGGAGCCATTCATTGGAAGCACCGGATTTCTGAGGATTACATCAAAGATTTTGCGGCCTTTGATTTTAATTATACGAATCAGTGGGGCTGGCAAATTAGTGGAGAAATTGATTGGATATTCAATGATTATTTCGCATTGACTTCTGGAGTACAGTACCAACGCATTCAAACTAGTTCGGGACATAATTCTCCCTTGACTTACAACACTTCGTTGGAGCGTGATGGAGAAAGAAATAATGATTATGCATTGTCTTTGGCCACGCCCTATGGTTTGGCACCCGCTGAATTTAGTTTTCTCCGCAAACAAGAAATAGGATCGGCTTCCTTGGGCTTGCTAGTGGATTTTAATTCAAATCATACGATCCACAATTTGTCTATCCCAGTTGGCATTACTGTTTTTCCCTTGGGGCAACAGCGTGCTTTTAGTCCCCATGTCAATGTTGCTTTCGGGATGAATTACATCGCGGGCCTAGACAATGAAATCGAATCGATTCAAACCAATCACGATGCGATTCGGTTTGTCAAAGAAACGTCTCAATTGGATCGACAAGAGGTAGAGACACTACATTATGATCTGCGCTTGGGAGCGGGATTCAATTACCGCTTGTCAAAAACGATGGGTGTACATTTTCAGTACCAGTGGATGCGTGGGCTCAATCCATTATTCCAGGTGGAAGATTATGCGACCAAGATTGATCGGCACTTACTAACCCTCGGTCTGAACTATCGACTGGGGAGATAAAAAATAATAGTTAGCAATGTTCGTATTCTGACTAATGAACTGAAAAAACTTTTTCTTCTTTCATTTCGGTTGTCCGAATGAATGCTATTAAATTAGTCGAATAGTGTATGAAGAGTCCCTGGCTTTCTGCGGAAAGTCGGGGCTCTTATTTTTTGGCTGAACGGCTGCTCAGTTTACACGCTAGTATTGAGAGAAAAATAAAAGGTAGTCCCTTCTCCTGCTTTGGATTCCAACCAGATTTTGCCCTTGTGCTGCTCGATAATCTTTTTTACCATTGCCAAACCAATACCGGTCCCATCAAATTCGCTGGCACTGTGTAATCTTTTGAAGAGAAGGAATATTTTTTCTTGAAATTCTTGAGCGATACCGATGCCATTGTCTTGGATCGAGAAAACCCAGTTCTGATTATTTTGTCGGGCAGTAATGATTACCTCGGGCTTTTGATCGAGCCGATTGAATTTCAAGGCATTCGATAGGAGGTTTTGGAAAACTTGTCGAAGTTTGGCAGCGTCTCCTTGTATTGAGGTGGGAATATTTCTCTTGACAATGCTGGCTTCCTTTTCTTTGATTGTAGGGTGAAATTCAATCAATAATTCATCGAGCAAATCATTGAGATTGAATGCTTGAAGATTGATTTCGGTGGTGTTGACTCGGGAGTAAGACAATAAATCATTAATTAAGTTTTGCATACTGATGCTGGAACTAACGATGTAGTTCATATACTCCTGTGCCTCTTGATTGAGTAAGTCTTTCGTCCTCCTTTGCAACAATTGGGTAAAGCTAATAATAGAGCGTAGGGGAGTTTGGAGATCGTGAGATGCCAGGTAGGCAAAATTTTCTAGCTGTAAATTGGAGTCAATGTATTTTTTGAGTTCCTCGTTTTTTTGATTGAGCGCCTTTTGTGCATTGTATACATTGGTAATGTCCTTGACAAAAGAAATGACCTTGGGTTGGTCTGGATTGGAATTGTCTCCGATTAGGATACTATCGATGATAATGATCTTACCATTGTTTTTTCGCAATCGGTAGGAAGCCTCTGCTCTACCTTCTTTCGATGCTTCCATGATTTTTGCGTGGGCATAATCTTCTGCTTGCATCCCCCCAATGAGGGTATCGGCCAGGTAATCGGAAGGGGCTTTGGAAGCCAAAGTTTCGAAATCATCAAAACCGAAGAGTTGCAATGCATTTTTATTGCACAAAATAGGTCTCATGGTCTTGACATCGGTATAAATAATGGCCTCGTGTGAGTTTTCGAAAATGGTTCGGTATTTTACCTCACTAGCTTTTAGGGCCAATTTATTCAAGACGACATTGGTCGTATCGTGAAAAATGACAAATGCTTCTCCGATGACTTCGAAAGTGGGCACCACATTGACATCCGCCAAGATTTCATTGCCTTTTTTTCCTATTAAAACTCCTTTGCTGGTAAAGGTCTCGCCTTTGACTACCTTCAAGCCATGTTGGCGGGTAATTTCGTGTAGATCCATCCCCGGTGCATAGATGGAGTGTTTGGGAATGATGTCAAAGCGATTTTTCTCTAGAAATTCATTGCGATGGTCATAGCCCAAAAGTAGGTAAGCTGCTTCGTTGCAGTCGATTATCTTTTCCTCGATATAGTTGTAAATAAAAATGCCGTCTTCAAGATTGCGATAAAGCGCTTCGTACTTGGCTTTGGTCTGGGCGAGCTCAATTCGCTTTTTTACTCGAGCACTGGCATTTCTGGAAGCACCAATAATGGTCAGCTTCGCTTCATCCGGTTCAGAAACTACCGTTAGGTGCATCGAAAAATACTGTTCTTCGTCCTCTTGAAAGGGGAGCCTCACTTCTTTACTGAAGCGTTTGATTTGCCCCGATTTCATACTTTCGAGAGCATCTTTTAGCAGATACTGATCTTGCTTGGCAATGGTGATCAGGATAGACTTTCCGATTAAGTCCTCCGCTTTCATGTGGACTACTGCTAGGAAGGCGGGGTTGGCATAACTCACGAGATCATCTTCGAGAGCAAAAAGTCCGGCTTCATTTTTTTCAACCAATAGAGCGAAGGGAGCCGACAACTCTTGTTGAGGACTGGGGGTAAAAGTCTTACTGTCAGATGGATTTGAAAAAGATTCCACAAGCAAAGTTTATCTAGGAATTGAGCAGAGCGTTAGCCTGCTTTTTTTTTGGCAGCAAGCTATCTCATTAGCTCCATCTTCATCATACGTCTGACACAAAGAATAGGTTGCATCAAACCTTGATGATTTGGATGAGGCGTACTCAAATGGCAATTTCCATTGGAGCTTTCATCAAGGCCTGCTTGCCCAAAAGAGCTTGCTTGCATCCTTTGATGAAACTGGAAATTGATCTTTAACTTTCCTTAATTTGGTTGGAGACTTTTTTAAGTCATCTCCTCGTAGGCATGGAAAAAATTAGAAGGGATAATAGTTTTGGACATCGACGAGTTTGTCAACGGTCAGTCTTTGAAACATTTTTTCTAGTTTCTCAAAATGGAATTCCCAGGTCCATGATGCTTTCATGAAGGCCAGGGCATTTTTTCCAATCCGTTGGCGTTCCTTTTCATTTTGTAGCAGGAAAATCAAGCTTTCCGCAAAATGGTTTTTCTCATCGGCGACTAGGAGTACTTCATCGACGGGAGCTGCGATGCCTTCATTGGCAATGCTGGTGGCAACTACGGGAAGCTGAGAAGCCAGACTGACCAATACCTTGTTTTGCAAACCAGCGCCAACGCGCAGTGGAGCGATGCCCGCCGTCGCCTGTTGGAGGTAAGGACGAATATCTGGAACTTTCCCGGTGACCGTTACTGCCGGATCATTGTTTAGGCGAAGGATCGAAGGAGCAGGATTGCGTCCAACCACCCAGAATTTTATTTCTGGAATGGTCTTTTTGATGATGGGGAGAATTTCATTGTAGAAATAAAGTGCGGCGTCGATATTGGTGGGGACGCCAAAATCAGCATTCATCATTACCGTATTTTGCTGGCGACTGAGCTGTAGATCTTCCGCAAAATAGTCAACGTCAATGCCGTGGGGACTGTAAAATACTTTTTTGGCTTGACCATTAGGAACAATGGCCTTTTTATCGTGTGGGGAGATGAGCAAAACGCGATCAAAATTGTGGATCACTTTGGGCTCCATCTGGGCTACCCGACGGTATTCTTGCGTGTAAAATAACTTGCGATACCACTTTCTTTCGTGTTTGATCAACCGGCTATAGTTGAGGGTTTGTGCAATTTGCATGGCCAGAATACGCGGGTGTTGTTGATACCCTTCAATGTAGTGTGCCGCCCGAATTAGATGCGCATATAAGATGTCCGGTTGATGTTTTTGGACCAATTCATCGATATGTTTTTTCATGGCCTGATCTCGATAATAGGCTACCTGAAAAGGCTGTTTGCTCAACGCATTTTTGACCAGTTTTATTCCCACTTTCATCTTGGAGAGATGGACCACACGTACTTCCTTACACATCTTCCGAACGAGTTGGCGTTCCTCCTCAGGAAATTTCTCTCGATTGTGAAAAGTAGCCAATATGACTTCATGCTTTTGTTGCCAAAAATAGCGGATCATGTGGAAAACAGTCATACTGTCCGCCTTTCCCATTGCGTAGGGAAATCTGGGTGAGACGATCAGTATTTTCATTCTTTTTTGGGTTTCTATTTTATTGGAGACAGTTGGAGGCATCATAAGAGCAATGGTGTCTAATCGTTATCCTAATTGTTTGATGGTTTTGTTTTGGCCGTACTGAGCAATCCACTCTTGATGAATTTTTTCGTGAGTGGTAATGACAATGGTGTCCGCAAAGTTGAATAGTGCTTCGGCTGATTCGACGTAGCAATTTTCCCAGCTGGGAAGAATTTCGTCAATATATTGTCGATTGGTGCCGAATAATTTTTCGAGATGTAGATTGGCATCCATCATTTTTATGGCAATGCCGTTTTTCACCAACTCACTGGCTAGACGCAGGCCCGCGCTTTCTCTCAGATCATCGGTTCCAGTTTTGAAGGCAATCCCCAGAATGGCTAGCTTACGGGGTTGTTCCCGCAAAATTTGTTGGCAAAACATATGAATATGTGCATCATTGCTCTCTATAATCGAACGGAGCAAAGGCGTTTCTACTGATTTGCTTTTCGCAATTGAATTGATTCCTCGCAAATCCTTTGGAATACATGAACCTCCAAAGGCAAAACCTGGTCTTAAATATTTATTGGAAATATTCAATTTGGTATCCGCACAAAGCAATTCCATGATTTGTTCTCCATCAGAGTCGTAAGCCGCAGCGATTCGACCAATCTCATTGGCAAAAGCGACTTTTAAGCCGTGGAACGCATTGTTGGTATATTTGACAAGTTCTGCCGTTCGGCTGTTGAGCCAAACATGTGGTGCTTCGATGGGATGGTAAAGATGGGCGAGCTGATCTTGTAGTCCTTCATCTTCTGTACCAAAAACAACCAAGGCGGGATTAAAGAAATCTTTCACTGCTGAGCCCTCGCGCAAAAATTCTGGATTCATACAAATGGAAAGTTGACATTGATCTCCCAAGGCTTGCTGAGCCATTGATTTCAGCCGCTGCGTTGTTCCCGGAGGAACAGTACTGCGGATGATGATGGTGTAGTGCTTTTTTTCATTTTCCTTGAGCGTGTTGGCAATGGCCTGGACACAACGGTCGATGGCAGATAAGTCGACCGCCCCTTCGCTATTGCTGGGCGTCCCAACCGCGATCATGGCATAATCTGTTTCTCGACAGGCTAGCCCTGGGTCTGTGGTGAAGTGTAGGCGTCCGGCATCGAGGTTTTGTCGGAGCAATTGATCCAATCGCGGTTCTTTCACGGGAGCTTGTCCCTTACAAAGTGCGTTGACTTTTTCGGGCATGATGTCTACCCCGTATACTTGATGTCCCAGCTCAGCCAAACAGGCTGCCGAAACACTACCCACATAACCGAGTCCAAATATGCTAATCTTCATGTAGTGTGTTTGTTCATTTTCTGTAAAGCATTCACTTTTAAAGTTTCCTATTCAAGTTGACTTTTGATGCCCTTGATAAATTATTCTTTTAGAATTTGATTCTGGCCGATCGGATTTAAAGCAATCCGATGTTGCATCTCATTGTTCGTAAATAGCAAATCCGTCCCTGTTTCAATGCCTTGTACTTTCCATCCTTGGGGCCCAAAACAGGAAATATATCGAATGGGCAATTGTCCTTTTGAGAAGAGGCGCAAACTCATGGCCTTTTCTAAATATCCGTAATAATTGGCGCGTAGGCCAAAAATGTCCTTTTTCGGATCGCCCTTGATGAGTTCAAATTGATGGTCGGGAGCATGGCATTGATGGACTGAAATGCTGTAAAAACCTTCGGAGGTGTTGAGGTGAATTTTGTTGCCTTGCCGTTGTTCCGGAAAATCATTTAACAACCAATGTAGGCACAAATCATGAGAAGCGTTTCCAAGCAAATCGTCGATGATAATCCAGTACAAGCCCTGAATCAAAAGGACGGCTCTTCTATGGGTGACTGGATCGGATAAACGCTGATACCCGTGGTGCTCTAACTCCATTGACTGGATCGGGGCTTCCGTTTGCCAATGGTTCAACTGGCAGCTGTGCCAATTGCCCCAAGTGAAGCGATAGGCGCGATCCATCTGATCTTGATCGTCTACACAAACGGTGTTGTGTACGCGCGTGTGGCGAAAACAATCAAACCAAGGTTGGTGGCCATAGTACAAATAAGTACCAGGATCAACACAAATATTGAGGCCTTGCCACCAAAGGTCTAGATGAAGGGCATCGGCATGGGCGGGTCGATCCCGG
>JBCCSR010000064.1:0-11853 GCA_039199865.1 Bacteroidota bacterium | reverse complement strand
CCGGATGATGTGCGTAGACGCTCCTTCTGAGGGCTGGATCCTCGGGCTGGGGTGTGAAGATCTTTTGGCCGAGCGGCTATGTCCAAACTGACCCCTCCAAAGCTCTCAAATGATTGCTTCGCGCTGCCTCCAGGGGTCGATTGGACGCCGGTGGATGATGCACTCGCGCGATTGCGCGACCGGCTCCACCCTGTCGTCTCAGCGGAAAAGAGATGAAGTAGGATTTACTTCACACGGATTGGAAAAGTTGTATTGGTTAACATGTGTGGACAACACAAGTGCAGCTTGAGAAAGTTCCCCTCCCGAAAAGAAATCTCATCGCTGTTCTTTTTTAGGGAAGATCTCCAGGAATGCACTCATTTAATTCTCTTGATTTTTGTTAGAAAAGAATAAGGGAAATGGAAGAATACAAAGAGAAGGCTTTGGGGGCGGCGAAAAAGAATTCATCAAAGTGAATGTTTTGTATCATCTCTACGTTCTTTATCCTGTAATGAATAGAAATCAAAAGCAATGAAAGACAAACAATTGAGTAAATTTCTCAGCTTGGTATTGCGGCATCAACCCGAAATTATCGGATTAGAGTTGGACGGGGCAGGCTGGGCTAATCTCGACGAACTCTTACAGAAACTTCAAACCAAGGATGCAAAGATTACCAAATTTCAAATTAAAAAGATCGTAGCGGAAAATGATAAGCAAAGATTTAAAATTGATGCTTCCCTCAATCGAATACGCGCCAATCAAGGCCATTCCATAGCGGTCAATTTAGAGCTGGAAGCGGTGTCTCCTCCTTCGATTTTGTATCATGGAACTGCCGAACGGTTTCTACCCCCTATCCTAGCCCAAGGGTTGCAAAAAGGCAGTCGACGGCACGTACATTTAACGGATCAAATCGCAACTGCAAAGAAGGTGGGACGAAGACATGGGCGCCCAGTATTGTTGTTGATCGATGCTCAGCAAATGCAAGCGGCAGGCCAATCCTTTTATCTCTCAGAAAATGGCGTTTGGTTGACGGACAACGTAGCACCGGAGTATTTACAGCAGAAAACCTGGATTTAGAAGGTCGAGTACTGTGAAGTACTGGTATTGGACTCAGTAGGAAATTAGGGTGGGATTGCTTGATGATTCGTCACTTCTCGGAGAAATGGTAGATGGAAGAGCAGAGAGAGTCGATAGAAATCCCTAAATTGCACTTATAGAAACCATGACTTTTGCGGACCTCAATCTCAACAAAGCATTACTCAATGCTTTAAACGATCTGGAATACCTCAATCCGACACCAATTCAGATAGAGGCCTTCCCTCTAATTATGTCGGGACGTGATGTGGTGGGCATTGCACAAACTGGAACGGGAAAGACCTATGCTTATCTCCTGCCTTTACTTCGTATGCTCAACTTCTCCAAAGAGGGACACCCAAGGGTCTTGATCGTTGTACCCACCAGGGAGTTGGTTTTACAAGTGGTTCGGGAGATTGAAAAATTGACTACCTATTTGACGCTCCGAGCAGTTGGGGTTTATGGTGGTACGGGAATGAGTACGCAGAAACAAAAAATTGGGGAGGGCACCGATATTGTTGTCGCTACTCCCGGACGTCTACTCGATTTGGCCTACACGGGGGTTTTGCGTTTAAAGTCGATTAAAAAATTGGTCATTGACGAAGTAGATGAAATGCTCAATTTGGGTTTCCGTAGCCAACTCAACGACATTCTCGATGTGCTTCCCAGCAAAAGACAAAATCTACTTTTTTCCGCTACGATGACCGAAGAGGTGGAGCAACTTCTCCAGACTTTTTTCAACCAACCGGAAAAAGTTGAAATAGCAATGAGTGGTACGCCCATTGAAAAAATCAAACAGAGTGCTTATCACGTCCCTAATTTTAACACAAAAGTCCATTTGCTCAATCATCTGCTTGGAGAGCATGAGTCGATGAACAAGGTACTGGTTTTTATCAGTACCAAACGGCTGGCAGACATCCTATACGAACGTCTGGACTTTAGCCACGGCAAGCGCGTGGGCGTCATTCATGGCAACAAAACACAGAATTTTAGAAATCGATCGGTCCAATCCTTTCACGACGGGGAGACGCGCGTCTTGATTGCAACCGATGTAATTGCCAGAGGAGTGGATATTTCCGAAGTCAGCCATGTGATTAATTTTGACTTGCCAGAAGTGCCGGAAAATTACATCCACCGAATTGGTCGAACTGGTCGGGCAGATCGAGAAGGAGTGGCCATCAGTTTGGTCAATGAAATCGAGCAAGAATATCAGATAGCGGTCGAAAAACTGATGAAACAAAGTATTGAGATTTTGCCTTTTCCGGAAGGTGTAGAAATTTCTGACGAAATGATTCCCGAGGAGATCCCCAGCTTGGCTGGAGATAAAAATTATCTTGGCACCACTCAGTTGGCGACGACGAAAGGGGCTTTCCACGAAAAGAAAGAAAAGAATAAAAAAGTCAATCGGGCAAAAGAAAAACGAATGGCTAGGATACGAGAAAAACAAAAGGCGCGCCGTCGGAAAAAGCCAAGGAAGCGTTGACCCAACCAGCGTCGATGCAATGGCTACTCATCATCGTCAGAGCATCGAGTGATCCCCTCAACTGAAAACAATCAGAATGGAAAACAAAACCCTACTCATCACCGGAGCGAATGTTGGTATTGGTTTGGAGACCGCCAAAAACTTGGCGCGTACGGGGGCTACAATTGTAATGATGGCCCGAAATAAAGCCAAAGGCGAAGAGGCAGTAAAAGAAGTAAAGACCGCCACGGGCAATGCTAAAGTGTTTTTACAAATGATCGATTTGGCCTCCATGCAATCGGTTCGGAAAGCTGCCCAAGAATTGTTGGACCATCACCAACGCATTGATGTGTTGATCAATAATGCCGGTTTGATAAAAATGGAAAAGCATTTGACGGAAGATGGGTTTGATACCATTTTTGGCGTTAATCATTTAGGGCCTTACCTATTGACACGTTTGTTGTTGGATCGAATTCAGGAAACGGCAAAGCGCGAGGGGAGTACTCGGGTATTGTTTGTTTCTTCTGATCTTCATAAAAGAGTCAAAGGAATTGATTTTGAAGATTTGAACTGGGAAAGCCGCCGTTTCAATGGAATCAAAGCCTACGGTGAAAGCAAGCAAGCCAATATTATGACGGCCAATGAAATTGCTCGTCGATACGGAGCAAAAGGCGTTTTTGCGCATTCCATTCATCCTGGCCCGGTCCGGACAAATATCTATCGCAATGGCAATATTCGGGGCTATAAATTGTGGGTAACCAAATTAGCTTATGCCTTAGTGGGCATTTCACTTGCCGAAGGAGCAGCCACGCCTACGTTTTTGGCGACTTCCCCGGAAGCTATTCAGACGAATGGAAAATATTGGATCAAATCAAAAATTGCCAAAACCCATTTGCCTAAAAATGAGGCAGCGGTAGCGAAAAAGCTTTGGGAAGTCAGCGCCCAATTGACAGGGGTCGATGCTTAGACCTAATCCTACTTCAGTGGCTGACGGCCAGATAAATCCATAAACATTTGATTCCTCCCCATTTCTCAATCAATTGAGGCGAAAATGTCCCTTTGATCCAAATGCCTCTCCATTTTGTCGATAAAATGAGCGATTTAAAGTCATTTACCCAAATCTTTACCCCCGATAATTTACTTCGTTCACCAAAAAATTAAAGTCATGAATGGATATATTTATGAGTATAACAACACGAAGTCCTTTTATACTATGGCCTGGGTTTCTTTTATCATCTCTTCTGTCGGTGTAGCGGTGGGCTTGATTTATCTCGACTCTAGTTTGGCCATGAAAGGGTTTATTGGCATGTCTTATTTATTTAGTGTCGTCTCTTGTTTTACTTTGGCAAAAGTGGTGAGAGACAAACACGAGGCAGACAAGTTTATCACCAAGGTGGAAAATGCAAAAACAGAGAAATTTCTCAACGAGAATACGACCGTCTCTACCGTTTAATTGAGCAAAAATCAACATTCATCGGGAAAGCAGATCGACAGATGGCTTTCCCGATTTGTGTTTATTCCATTCATTGAGCCATCTATTTTTGTTTCATCGATAAATTTGGTTTATTAGCTGTTGAAAGGAGGATATGCCCCCTCTCTGAAAATCATCAAAGCTAAATCTTTCCAATTATGTATGTAAAAAGAGACATCAGCCCCAGTGTGGTGTTCCGTTTTGCTTGGCTCAATCTAATCATCTTTACCCTATGGTCGAGCGCCATTGTTTATGCCTACCATCATTTAGAGCACCACAATGTCGATATTCGCATTCCATTTTTGCCTTTGAGTACCATCGGTATTGCCGTGGCCTTTTACATCGGCTTTAAAAACAATGCTTCTTACGATCGTTTTTGGGAAGCTCGAAAGATTTGGGGAGGGATTGTCAACTACAGCCGAACTTGGGGCAATCAGGTATTGAGCTTTGTGAGCAATCATCGAGCAGAAAACAAATTGTCGACAGCCGCCTTGGAGGAGATTCATCGCGTTTTGATCTATCGACACATTGCCTGGTTGTATGCCCTCAAATTACAATTGCGTAAGCCCAATCCCTATCGGCAAAAGATGTTAAAAACGGTCAATAAATTTTCGATTGACTCCCCCGAGGAAAGGCATTGGCAAGAAAATGTTGCTCCCTTCCTCTTTGGAGAGGAATGCAATGAACTGGCGCAAAAGAAAAATATGGCGACTCAGTTGATTCGTCGACAGGGAGCGCATTTACGCGAACTGATTAAGGAAAAGGCTTTGCTCAACGATTTTCGCCACGTGGAAATGATGCGCGTATAAGAGGAATTTTACAATTTGCAAGGCAAATGTGAACGCATTAAGAATACTCCTTTTCCCCGGCAATACGCTTACTTCAGCAAGATATTTACGTGGATCTTTATTTTACTCCTGCCCTTTGGCATGGTAGGGGAGTTTGCCAGCTTTGGTGGTCACAACCTCATTTGGCTTACCGTTCCTTTCTGCGTACTGATTTCCTGGATTTTCATCACCATGGAATTGGTCGGTGACAATAGTGAGGATCCCTTCGAAAATTTTGTCAACGACGTTCCCATGACGGCACTTTGTCGCACCATTGAAATTGATCTCCGGGAAATGCTTGGAGAAACAGATTTACCACCAAAAATTCAACCGGTCAATGACATTTTAATGTGATGCTTGGTTTTGATGTTCCAGCTACAAAGTTCTGCGGCCAGATCAACGCCTTGCATTTTCAGGGCTTGAATGCGGTACAAATAGGCGGCTCCTTGCATGATATGCTCTGCCACATCTGCTGCCTCGCGTTGTTGGTAGTTTTCTAGATAGGTCCCCTTCACCCAATCGTTGAAAGCCCCCATGGCCGGGCCACACCAGATTTGATAATCTGCTGATCGTCCTTCGGTTCCCGCATTGGCCCAGTTGGAAGACAAACCTAGGTACCAACGGAAAATGAGCGCCATTTTACGATGCGGATTATTTTTTGCCCGTTCAATTTGATGGGGATCTCGATCCTGGAAAAAATCGATGCAAGATTGCCAGATGGCTTCTAATGGTTGACGGAAAACTTGCTTCTCCAATTTGGTGCGCTCTTCGTTGGGAATATCGTCAATAGACTGGTAGCGCATATAGTATTCGTACAACTTTTTGGCTCGTGGGCCAAACATGGTTCCCCTTTTTAAAACCTGGAGCTCTACTCCCATTTCAAACATGTCCGAAGCAGGAGCCATCATCACATCCGTAGAGGCTACTTGCGCCAATAACTTGCGAACATGCTCCGAGGTCCCCGCTTCAACACAGGCTTGGTTGACGGAGCCCGTTACGACATAAGCGGCCCCCATCATAAAGGCAGCTAGGGCAGATTCTGGGGTAGAAATACCACCAGCAGCACCTACGCGAATGGTTTGCGCATACTGATATTTTTTCTGAAATTCATCTCGTAAACCAATAATGGTGGGAAAGAGCGCGACTAAGGGGCGATTATCGGTATGTCCGCCTGAGTCTGCCTCTACTGTGATATCGTCTGCCATTGGTACCATTTTGGCCATAGCGGCCTGTTCTGCTGTGATCTTACCGGCTTCGAGCAATTGATTGAGAAAACGGTCGGGGGCTGGCTGGAGAAAGTGACTGGCGACTTCCTTGCGAGAAATTTTGGCGATCACCCGATTGTTGATTTGTATTTGTCCGTCGGCACCTTTGCTCAGTCCTGCTACTCGATAATGAACAATGTATTGGGTGAGGGCTAGATAAGCGGAGGCCTCTACGATTCGAATTCCCCTTTCCAGGTAAAGTTTTACGGCTCCTGCTTCTAATGCCTCCTCATTGGGGCTATGGATCAAATTGAACGCATAGGTTTGTGTGCTCAAGCGCTGTTGAATTTCTTGAATGGCGGCCTCTACTTTGGCGGGTACCAAACCCGCTGCTCCGAAAGAGCCCAGCAAACCCGCTTTACCAATTGCGGTGACCAAATCTGTGGAAGCAATGCCATTGGCCATGGCGCCAGTTTTGTAGGCATATTTGAGTTGATAATCCTTACGGAAACTGGCATCTCCCAATTGCGCTGCGGTCATTGGCGATACCATGGCACGCAAAGTCAAGCCGGGGCCTTCTGAACTGATACTGCCTTCGTTGCTCACGCCAATGCGGCCCCGAAAATCTTCGATGATGTAACAGACCTGATCCGTTGCTTCCAAACGACTGCGCATGCCTTCCAAGTCAAAAGCAATGGCTCTGGGGGAGCCTTTCCAATAAAGAGTAGGATTTGCTGAATTGTTCATATTTTATTTTTTACAACTTACTCGAGGTAAGTTCATGAGGTTTAACAAAAAAAGAGCTAGGATGTCAACCCATCCATCTTGCCACTTGCCCGATAGTTTAGGCCTGATCGACAATGCCCAAGCCCAAATCACTGACCTGATAAATTCGCATCTCTCCATTCCACAAATAAGCATCTGCCAGCAGTTGGATTTGTCCATTGATGGTTTCAATTGACTTGAAATGAACTTCCAATTGCATTTGCTCGGAGTGTAAGAGAATTTGTCCTCGGTATTTCCAGTTGGTCGTGTGATTGGCGAGTTGTACAAAACGAGGATTCTTCATGTCCTTTGCCAAATCTTGTTGGATGGCAAAGACCTGCATGGCTTCCAAAATCGCCTCGACGCCAAGAGAACCGGGCATGACGGGATCTTGATAAAAATGACAGGTGAAAAACCAATCGTAAGTTCTCACTTTTCGTTGTGCATAAACGTAGCCCAAGCCATGTTCTCCCTGATTTTTGGCAATGATCAATTGATCGAGAAACGTGAGTTGATGGCCTGCCAATCGATAATGGGGCTTTTCTGCGGGGGCCTTAAACAACTTCATTTTACCGTAAAGCGAATCCAATTTGATTTGCATGTAGTTGCCACTGCTCAAGCCTTGTTGTCGGTACCAAGGCGCAACGGATTGACCATTGTCCAGCCCTACTTGAGAGGCCAGCGCTTCACCGGGAAAGAAACCAAAAGAGGATTTTCCACGATAGAAAACTTGACCATCAACGGAACATTCAAAAGTATAATTTTGTAAAATTGTTCCACCCAGTGCAACAGAGGAAGCCAAAACAGCTTTGTTGCTAATGGTTTTGCCTCTAAAATCTGTCCCTGCGGGCAATTCCAGCATTTCTCCGGTTCCATCCAAATTTCTGAAATATAAGTTTTGCTCGGGAAATTGTAGGGTGCTACCCAACCAAGCGCCCAACAATCCACACGGTTGTAGGGCAATTTCCATCAAGACGGAATAAGGCATGGTGAGCGAACTATTCTGCTCATAGTACCAGGCATTTTGCGGAACATCATACTCCGCATAAATCGTAGAGGGCTGCTTGAACTGATGTCGCTGCCCATCAATTTTGAGAATTCGAGAAATGAGTTGCAAATCGGTATTGGGCTGTCGAGAAACGGTTCGACCATCATAGACCGCAAACTCTGGCCCGAAGCATTCCGACAAATTGTCTAGGGCGAAAGTGGTGATGTCTTTTTCATTCATCAAAGCTCCTTCGGAACGTGGATTGACCTCAGTGCCCTTTTCTTGCTCTAAATAACGCGGATTGCTCTTCTCTCGTAACTGTAGCCCTAAGTTTTCAAAATGAACGGTAACGACATCATTGGAGATGATCTCTAGATCACCGATGACGTAAGGATTGGGAACAAGACCAATTTTTTTGATCTCCAATCGATAAACCAATTTGGTGTCTTTAGGAGTTACTTGCTTGCGGCAACGAACCTTTTGTGGCAAATCGAATACGGGCTGATAACGAGCATCTTTGGTGAGTCGTTGTAAACCCAGCATCAGCATAAAAAAGCGCAAGAGATTACCGCCGCCTTCTGCTTGGAGCGATCCTGCCAATACTTCATCATCGCGGAAATGACAGGGGAAGAACCAGTCGTCTGGATGTAAATCTTTTTCGGCAATGATCAATCCCAGCCCATAAGCACCACCACGTAAATCGACCGAAACGATTCGATCCAACATCAATATTTTTTCTGGAGGCAAACACAGCGATGGATTGCGACCATTGGCATAGTAAGATTCATCGCCAAAACATTTTTCAATATCTCCATTGATCAGATGCCGTAGATCTTCTTTGCTGAAAGAAGTTTTCTTGGTATGGAGTAAGGGCGTAAAATGTTTTTTAACGGCATTGGCTCTAGCCTCGATTTCCCCGTCGCTGTAAACGACGCCGTTGCCTTCGTCCAACTGTTCGTCCGTAAAGAATCCGGCACATCCACCATCCATTTTCAAAACCAGTCGTTCTTGTACATAGCAGCGATAGCTAAAGAAAAATAGAAGATTGTCTCCATTCTTCACAAAGGAGTTGATGGAAATGTCATAACGAAGGGTTTGGCCTTCAAAAGGCAAATCGTCCACGAAAGTGAGGGTGCAATCCAACAAGCGATAGACGAGATCGCCTTTGTTTTGAAAGTCAATCCCCAAATAGGAGATCAGCAACAAATCACACTGACCAGATTCTACCGAAACGGCCCAGGGTATTTGTCGATCCGTGGTGAACCAAGCATTGTGCGGAATATCGTATTCGGTTTGCATACTGGAAGGAACGTAGGCGTCTTTTTTGCCTTCTAAGCCTGTTACTCGGCTGACGAGTAGATAAGGATCCATGGGCAACATGACTCGACGCCGGTAAGTATCAATGATGTTGTATTCTGGACCGAATACTTTTCCAATTTTTCCATTGGCAAACTCGATCAAATCTTCTTGTGAAAAAACGATGTTTTTTCCTTCGAGGTGTCGGCCATCTTTAAAGTTGTAGATGATGAGGCCATTTTCTCCGATCACTTCCGTCGTAGTTGCTTGGGCTACGGTAGGATCTAATGTTTCCGTCTTATTGACTTCCAGCATGCTAATTTTATTTTGGATTGAGGAATGTTGTTTTAGGTCAGTACCAAGAGTAGCCGTGGCTAAAACCATGGTCTTGGCATGACGAGCGATGGCTACTTCAGCAAAGGTGCTTCGATTGGTTTCGCTCAATAAAGTATCATACACCCGGTTGCCACCCGGAATGATTTTTTTCATAAATTTTCGTCCACTTCCTTCGTCGTGTTGGTCATTAAATAAACTGTTGAGATTCACCTCCAGACCATGAGAAAGCAATTGTGCCAATAGCTCGACAATAACTTGTTCGTCGCTCTTGCCTTTCTGATTCATACTGACGGCAAGATGAGCTTTTTCTTTTAAAATGGAATGGATCCAGGTGGTGCAAGTGGCATTGGCCCCCAGTTCGATAAAGACTCGTGCTCCAGCATGGTAAACATTCTGGACGTTTTCTGGAAAGTTGACTTCCTGATAACAAACTGCCGTAGAGTTGGCCGCAATCTTCTTGCGATCCAAGGGAAGTGGTCCCTTTTCAATACTAGAGAAAAACTGAATATTGGGCTTTTCCTGAATGGGGAAATCATGCATTTTCAGTAAACCCTTTTCTTCCGCTTGGCAAAAGTCGTGGTGGATAATATTTTGAAAAGGCACTTCGACGACATTGCATTGTAATTGTTCAACGATACGCTGACAAGCTACTTTATCGCCGGAGATGATGACTTCATTGTCGGTATTGATAAAGGTCAAATAAACCAGGGCTTCTTTGTCCACCAGGGTTTCAACTTTCGCCAAGGGAGCCAGTACAATCAAACTTTGCCATCGTTGTTGGGCTTCCTCACTGGAAATGCGCCAATGATCGGCCAGTAAATCTAAGTCACCGGAAAAGCGATGTTTAAAAATTGGAGACTGTTGGAATTCTTTGGCTTCTCCCGACGCCCAGATGCCCAGTGCGTACCACATACTACTGCATTCTCCCATACTGTAGCCAAAGGCCATATCCGGTTCTACCTTGAAATAATGGCGAAGCAAATGGGTGTAAGTAGCCGAGAAGAAAACTCCGGTCGACATCATCGCAATGGCATCGTGATGGATGCTAGGTTTGGGATCATCCTGGCGAAGCGTTTTGGGATAGAGGTAATGAGAAAAGATAAACTCATCCATGGAAGGGCTCAATTGCTCGTAATGCGCATACAGATCTGGAAACAATTGAAAAATAGACTGTCCCAAATTTTCATACGCTGTAGCGGAGCCAGGATAGACAAAAGCTATTTTGGCTGTTCTACCCAAGGGCTGTGAGGTGAAGTAGCTGCCCTGCGGCGTTTTGAGTGTTCGCTTTTCGGACCATGCCTTACCCAACTGTTTTTGAAAAAAGTGCAAGTCTATTTTCAATCTTTTGATGGATTGAGCAACCAAAACAATGCAGTACTTTCCCGTTTTAGATTGGAAGTTGTGGTAAAATTGCTGGGCCAGCGTGGGTAAAGCAGTATCCGTTTCCAGTGCAATTTCGAGGGCAGATAGTTGCTGCAACAAGGCTTTTTCATCTGCCCCGCGCAAGCAAAACAAACGAGCGGTATTTTGAACAAGAAAGCCTTGTGGTTTTTTGGGACGACTGAGGCCTTCTCTCATTTGAATTTGCCAATCACCGACGCCATTGACTGCCGCTTTTCTTTGTTCGTTCTGGTTTAAAATCCAGGGGCGGGAAGTCGTTGGGAAATAGTAGGCGCCCGCTTGAAAGCTCAGCTCGGACTTTGGCGCTTGCCAGTTGGGAATGCCCGGAATAAAGCGATGATGCAAGCACAAAGCCGTTTTGATTAGAGCGGCAATACCGGAGGCGGCAAAGGTGTGACCAATATTGCTTTTCACTGAGCCAAGCGCCACCGCTTGTTGAGTAGACGGAGGTAAGTTTTGCCACTCAGCTCGGTCTTGTGCGGCAAAACCCGTTGCCGCCAATTCTAAGTATCCAATATCGGTAGCGGTCCCTTGAGCAGCAATGTCATCAATAATTGCGTAAACGGATTCCGACTGAATCTGGTCGCTACGTTTGAGCACTACCGCTCCGGCACCTTCGCCAATCAACCAACCTTTATCTTGATGGTTCCAGCTCAAGCTGGGTTTTTGGGAAGTATTGACTCCTTCTTCTTTATTGCGCAATAAGACGTTTTCCAAGCCCCCCGAAAAGTCCACTCCACCCACAACCACCGCATCGACTTCTCCCATCGACAACAGATTTTGGGCAACCTCTAATGCTTTAAAAACGGAGTTTTCTCCACAGGAAATGGTAAAGGCGGGACCGGAGAAATCCCAAAGCGCAGCAATACGGCTGGCCATGATATTGCCAACAAAACTGGTATGCTGGCTAGGGGTTTGTGAGCCCGCTCTCTGGTAGATGGCATTTTTACATTGCTCTTCTAAATCGTGATATTGATCGGAGGAAAGTTGAATGCCCGCCGTCTCCAAGGCATTTTTCAATTGCCAACTCACATCCCATCTGGCCAAAT
>JBCCSR010000063.1:0-11911 GCA_039199865.1 Bacteroidota bacterium | reverse complement strand
TTCGTGTAAATGATTGATAATCAAATGTTTTTGCTTTTGTTTTAGTTTGAAAAGCTGTACATTTGCACTCGCAAATTAGTACCGTTTCTTTTTCTGGGTTTATTGACGCCCCCAATGGCGAATAAAAGATGAAAAAAGCGGCACAAAAGTTCAAACATCAATCCACAACACCAAAAAAAGATGAAAAAAATAGGAATTTTATTTGGGCAGGAAAATACATTTCCTCAGGCATTTGTTGAAAGAGTCAATCAAAAAAATGCCAAAGGCGTTCAGGCCGAATTGTTACATGTTGAAGAATTGATGCAAGGGGAGCCAACGGATTATGCGGTGATTATCGATCGCATTTCTCAGGATGTCCCCTTTTACCGAGCATATTTGAAAAATGCCGCCTTGAACGGTACGGCAGTCGTCAACAATCCATTTTGGTGGAGCGCCGATGAAAAGTTTTTCAATAACTGCTTGATGGAAAAAATCGGTGTTCCCGTTCCAAAAACGGTTTTATTGCCTTCCAACGAAATGCCGACAGATACGACTTCAGCATCCTTTCGCAATTTGAAATTTCCCATGGACTGGAACAAGGTCTACGACTACTTAGGTGGTTTTCCACTCTATATGAAACCACACGAAGGAGGCGGCTGGAAAAATGTATACAAGGTTCGCAACGAAGAGGAGCTATTCAAAGCTTATCATGAGACGGGACAGTTGGTAATGATGCTCCAACAAGAAATTCATTTTGAAGAATACTTCCGAATTTATTGCTTGGGTGGAAAAGATATTCGAATCATGCAATACGAGCCACGCAACCCACATCATTTGCGTTATGTTCAGGACCCTAAACCTGTGGCAAAGAAATTGCTAAAAACGATGGAAGACTATGTATTGAAAATCAATCATAGCTTGGGATACGACTTTAATACCGTAGAATTGGCCGTAATGGATGGTATTCCTTATGCCATTGATTTTTGTAATCCCGCGCCAGATGCGGACGTCAACTCCGTAGGACAGGATAATTTCGACTGGGTGGTTGAGGCTGCTGCCAATATGGCGATTGAAAAGGCACAAGCACACAAGGAGGGAAAAGACAATCTGACTTGGGGAACGTACGTGAAAAATGCCGCAGCAGGAAAGGCGGCCAACGCAAAGCCCCGAGCGCGTAGAAAAACGGCTGCAAAATAACCGTACATTGGCACATTAACTAATCTGCAAATCAACAAACATGAGAGAAGAAAAAATGAAATTGGCTATTTTGGATCTGTACGATGGCGAACCCAATCAGGGCATGCGCGCCATCAAAAGTATTGTCGAAACGTACAAAGATCATTTTGATTATACCGTTTTTGATGTTCGGGGCAAAGCAGAAGTTCCGGATACGAGCTATGACGTTTACATCTCCTCCGGAGGACCAGGTAGTCCATTGGATGGAGATGGGATTTGGAACAAGCAGTTTTTTGATTTGATCGATCAACTTTGGGCCATTAACCAAAGTGGAGAAGGCCCCACAAAATATGCTTTTTTCATTTGTCATTCCTTTCAAATGGTTTGCGATCATTTTGATCTGGCTAGAGTCCTGCCGCGTAAGTCTCGGGCCTTCGGTACCTTTCCAGCACACATGACGCCGGCGGGCAGTGTAGAACCTTATTTTGCGGCCTTGCCCAATCCCTTTTGCGTAGCTGACTTTCGATTGTGGCAGGTGGTCCAGCCCGATCACGATGCTTTTGAGGCGATGGGCGCAAAGATTTTGGCTTTGGAGAAAATCCGTCCGCATGTTCCACTGGAGAGAGCCATTATGGCAATTCGCTTTTCACGGGCGTTTTTTGGGGTTCAATTTCACCCAGAAGCCGATCCTGAGGGCATGCGCATTCACTTTGGTAAAGCGGAGCGAAAAGCGGAGATCATCAAAAAGCACGGTGCCGAAAAATTTGAGCGGATGATGTCAGACCTAGAAGATGAAAAACAGATTCCATTGACCTTTAAAACGATTTTGCCTACATTTCTTGATGATGCCATCCAAATGCTTGCCAAAATACCGCAAGCGATGTAATGCATTCAACCCTGCCTTCAATCAATCATTGAAGGCAGGGCTTCCTCCACCATAATCATTCATAAAACATGCACTCCCCAATCCGTAAAGATTATAACCAAAAGTTTACCACCGAAAAATACGAAGCCCTAAAAAACTACATCAACGAGGCTTACGATCATACCCCCCCTTTCCGTATCGCTGAAACACCAGTCTTTGTTCCCTCCGCACTGCGTCAACAACTCGTTGAGGCCTGTGAAGAAATCAGCGATCTGATTTGTCAACCCAACTTTAAAGAGCTATCGCAAGGCGCCATTCTGGCCGGACAAGTCGTTCCGGGAGAAGATGACCACACGTTGTTTTTGCAAATGGATTTTGGTATCTGTCGAGATCCCAACGGTGGTTTGATTCCTCAGTTGATTGAAGTTCAAGGTTTTCCATCGCTTTATTTCTTTCAAGATTTACTGGCCAAGGGATACAAACGCTTTTTTGATATTCCCGATAATTACAATCATTTTTTTGGTGGCCTGGATTCCCAAAGCTATATGGAATTGCTCCTAAAAAATATCGTTGGAGACAGCGATCCTAAAAACGTCGTTTTATTGGAGGTAGAACCCGAAAAGCAAGCGACGCGTATTGACTTTTACGGAGCAGTGGCAGAATTAGGGATTAAATTGTTGTGTGTAAGTCAGCTCAAAAAGGAAGGCAAAGATTTGTACTATTTAGACGAAGCGGGAGTGCGCGTTGCGGTCAAGAAAATCGTCAACCGGGTGATTTTTGATGAGTTGATCCATCGAGATGGTTTGTCCCGTGAGTTTTACTTTACGGAAGAAGCCAATGTCGAATGGATTGGACATCCACACTGGTTTTTCCGCATCAGCAAGCATACCCTTCCCCTCATCAAGAGTAAGTACAATCCACCCTCGGTCTTCCTAAATGATCTAGAACAGATCCCTACTGATTTGGAGAATTATGTCCTAAAACCACTGTATTCTTTTGCCGGTACAGGGGTCTTGATCAATATCAATCAGTATGACCTGGATGCAATAAAAGATCGAGAAAATTACATTCTACAGCGCAAGGTAGAATACGCACCGATTGTTGAAACGCCCAGTGAATATTCGAAGTGTGAAATTCGCATGTTGATGCTATGGGAGAAGGGAGCTGCTCGGCCCCGAATTGTGAACAATCTTGCTCGATTGAGCAAAGGTGAAATGATTGGCGTCCGATACAATAAAAACAAGGATTGGGTAGGAGCGAGCGTTGCTTTTTTTGAACAAGATTGATTTGGAGGTTTCCTTCAATAAGTGATCCCAAAGTTCTTTCCTGAAATTTTGGGATCATTTTATTTTGCCGATTCTGAGAAAAACCGACGCCCATTATCGGTAGGATAAAATGATTTGGTCGTTGAGAGCATCCAGGTGAAGTTCATCGCGATAATTGCTAGGTACCGATTGCGTTGATGGCTGGGCGAAAGGCATATCATCTTTACCACAAACACTATTTAATGATAGTAGCTCTGTCAGCAGTAAGAAAAGCAGTACATCGCATTTTCATGAGCGCCTTTGGCCAATAAGTTGTCCAGGTACCCCACTGAAACCAAGGACGGAGGAAATAAAAAACTGAGCTTGTTCTGGCAGCTCTTGCTGAATGAATTGTCTGCTTTTTATTATATTGCTCGAATGGATCGGCGGATAGCTTTGATCAAAATCACACTCGTTTCTTTACTACTGTACTGCGCTGCTCAGATGAGCGGGCAAGATCCCTATTTTGTCAATTACAATACGAAAGATGGCTTGCCTGGAATCGAGGTCTATGACATAGAGGTAGATCATCAAGGCATCATCTGGTTGACAACTGATCGGGGTTTGGCCAGCTACAATGGTTATGAATTTACCAACTATACCCAGGCAGATGGCTTAACGAATAATACGCTTTTCAAAATCTTTAAGGATGCCCAACAGTGCCTATGGTTTACCACCCTAAATGGAGGCCTTTGCTATTACGATCGTGGAACTTTCCATCCTTACGAAGGCAATGCTGTACTGCAAGCATTCACCAATGGCCTCCTGATTCATCGACTGGTCATTACGGAAGAGGAGCAAATTTATTTTTGTCTGTCCAATCAAAAGCAAACCATTTTCACTTTAGAGCAACATGGAAAGGAGGTACAAGCAGTCCCTTTCGAGCAACTTGCTCAGCAAAACAAGCGAGTTGAGGTAGATGGTTTTCAAATACTAGAGCTCAATGGAATGCTGATGCCTAGCCCCCAATTCATTAGTGATTTCTTGGGTGTTTTTACTCCCAATGACCCCGTTTTTACACCACACTCAGAGCGGTTTCGATATCTAGGAGAAGTGTATGCGCACGGCATTTCAAAAGAGCATGGATTACTGCACAGCCATCATTTGGGATCCAGAGTTTTGGTCGACCATCTTTATGTCGATATTTGGGGGGACCTATGGATTTGTACGGGTAAGCCTCATCGTACCTTTTAAAATAGAACCTCATGATCAGAGCAGTTATCATTGATGATGAAATCAACAGTCGAGCATTCTTGACAAAGCTGTTGGTCAATTATTGTGAAGGAGTGGAAGTGCTGGGAAGCGCGGAAGGGGTGCAGTCGGGGATTGAACTCATTCGGCGGAGACAACCAGACTTGGTTTTTTTAGACATCCAAATGCCCGATGGCAATGGCTTTGATCTATTGGATGCTTGTAAGCCCTATGGCTTTAAAGTGGTCTTTGTCGCTGGCTATGATCACTATGCGATTAAAGCCATCAAATATGCTGCGATGGATTACTTGGTCAAACCCATTAGTTTTATCGAATTGAGGCAGGTAATCCAAAGGTTGAGCTGTGAGCAAAGAGCGCCAGAGCTCCAAATGAGTTGGTTAGAAAAACATTTGCATAAAGCTCCATTCCAAACCATTATCTTAAACCAAAAAGACAAAAAGATCGTGGTCCCCTTTGACGATATAATTTATCTGCAAGCACAGGGGCGGCAAGTAAAGTTTGTCTTGGAAAAGAAATTGCCCATCACAATTCCACAAACCCTCAACTACTACGCGGACGTATTGCCCGCAAATATCTTTGTTCGAATCCACAAATCCTTTTTGGTCAATCTGGCGAAAGTCTTGCGTTTTGACAAAGGACGAGCAGGCAATATTTATCTTAACAATGGAGAAAGTTTGACCGTTGCCGCAAGACGCAAGAACGCCTTACTTGAGCTTTGGCGAACCTTTAAGAACCCGTCTCTCTAATGCCAGTACGATCCGTCACTTTGAAGAAAAGTAAATGTAAGAGAAGAGGCGAATTTTAGCTTTTTCGTCCTTAATGGTCCAATATGTCCAAACATTGAAAAAATACTAAACCAAATGGTATTAATAAACAAAATAATATTTTACCTTTAATGGTTAGCAAACCCAATTATTATTTTGCTTTATAGAGAGAATAACAGTAATTATATGGTCTTATCGTTTTACAAATTACCAGGAAATATGTTGAGAACTTTATTCCTTACCTGTACTATTTTACTATCCGTCACCTATGTGCTAGATGCCCAGGTTAAATTGAGCGGAAAAGTACAAGATGCCGATAATCGAGAAGAACTGATTGGAGCTTCCATTCTGATCAAGGGAACTACCAAGGGAACCGTGACAGAATTTGACGGAAGTTTTGAAATAGAAGTGGATGCCTTGCCCGTTACATTAGTGATTTCTTACACGGGATATGCGGAAATGGAGGAATTAGTAGAAGATGCAAATCAACCCTTAGATATTCGTTTGGGGACATCGGCAATCCTCACAGAAGTAGTTGAAGTCAAAGGCCAGCGTATCGATGAAAAGAAAAAGAGTTTTGCACTTACCGTAGAGTCGATGGATCCCATTGCAATTAAACAAACTGCTTCCGAAAACTTCTATGACGGTTTAGGAGCTCTAAAAGGAGTGGATCTGACCAGTGCCAGCTTGGGGATTAAAGTCATCAACACTCGGGGCTTCAATAGTACTGCTCCCGTCCGGATTTTGCAGACCATTGATGGAGTAGATAATGCTTCGCCTAGTGTCAACTTTGCGCTGGGAAATTTTCTGGGGTCTTCTGAGCTCGATCTACGGAGTGTTGACTTGATCGTCGGGGCCAGTTCTGCATTTTACGGTCCAAACGCTTTCAATGGTGTCATCAAAATGGATTCAAAAGATCCTTTCTTTTCGAAAGGAGTGTCGGCTTACGTGAAAGCGGGAGAACAGAATATCATCGAATCTGGATTTCGTTGGGCGGATGCTTTGAGCAATAAAAATGGAGATGAAGTATTTGCGTATAAAATCAATTTTAGTTTCCTCGCTGCGGATGATTGGGAAGCCAATAATTTTTCCCCTGTCGATTCTTCGAGGGTACCAGAAGATCATTTTGCAGGCTTTGATGCGGTAAACATTCATGGCGATGAATACGACCCCGTTTTTGATTTGACGAAAGTGACGCCCTGGTCGACGCGTGGCTTGACCACCTTTTATCGCAATGGTTACAAAGAAAGTGAATTGTTGGACTACGAAACCAATAATGTTAAGGCCAACACTTCATTTAATTTTCGTTTAAACCCTTCCATGGGAGCAGAATCACCGGAGTTAATTTGGGCCAATAATTTTAGTCAAGGGAGTACGATTTTCCAGGGCTCTGCCCGCTTTCGTTTGATCGATGTGCGCTATATTACTTCTCGACTAGAATTTCGGAAGCGAGACAAATTCTTTCTTAGAGCCTACGTGACGGCTGATGGGGTAGGAGATACTTACAATCCCTTTGCCACGGCACAAAAATTGAATGAGGCAGCAAAGACCAATGAAATTTGGTCGAGTCTTTACACCGACGCTTGGTTATCCAATTTTGGCCAACAGGCCGTAGATCTTGGTTATCCCTTATTGCAGATTATCGATGGTATGCCTTTCTACGATGAAGCTGCCCGGGAGGCGTTTTTTGCCAATCCCGTCATTCAAGACTCTCTGGCCAGTTGGCATCGGCAAACGGTTGATATTGTCAACGCTTCTAGTGAACAGGGCAGTAGTGCTTTTTTAAAACCTGGAACACCAGAATTTCAGAGAGAGTTTGATCGGATTACAAGTACTTTGACCTCTGCCGGAGGCTCTCGTTTTTTTACTAGCTCAGAAGTTTATAATGTTCAGGGAGAATATATTTTTGAACCTCGCTTTACCGATAAAATCACAGTGGGAGGGAGTTTTCGAATGTACACTCCAGATACCAGAGGAACCATCTTTGCGGATACAACGGATCTCATCAATATCACCAACCGAGAGTTTGGCTTTTATGCTGGAGCAGAGAAAAAATTCCTGGATGACAAACTTATCCTTTCATTAACGGGACGTATTGATAAAAACCAGAATTTCAGTTGGATCGGTACGCCAGCAGCCTCGGTGGTTTTCAAACCCGCAAAAGACAATTATATTCGAGCTTCATTTTCGTCGGCCATTCGCAATCCAACTTTACCTGATCAGTACTTCTGGCTGGATGTCGGACCCGCCATTTTTGCGGGCAGCGTCAATGGTTTTGATAGCTTGTTGACGGTAGAGTCTTTTGAAGACTTTGCCCTCGATTTGGATGCCGATCGATTGGACTATTTCAATATCGATCCGATCCGTCCCGAAAAAGTCAAGACCTTCGAATTGGGCTATCGAACCATCTTCAATGACAACTTTTATTTGGATGCCAGTTATTATTACAACATCTATGATGATTTTTTGGGCTTTCGGGTAGGTTTGGATGTGGACTTTAATGAACTGGGTTTGCCTTCTGATGTTGAAGTTTTGCGGGCTTCGGCCAATGCCGAAAGTCGAGTGACTACCCAAGGGCTGGCCGTCGGTTTGAATTATTACTTTGCTCGGGTCTATCAATTGTCGGGCAATTACACTTGGAGTAAACTCAATACGCAAACCGATGATGAAATTATTCCCGCTTTCAACACGCCAGAACACAAGTTTAATATCAGTTTTTCTGGTAGAAATGTCCCCATCACACTCGGTGGTTTGCGGACGGAAAACTTTGGATTCAACATCAATTACAAATGGATCAGTAGTTTCCTATTTGAAGGTTCCCCACAGTTTACCGGGACCATTCCCCGCTACGATTTATTGGATGTACAAATCAATTACGAATTTAGTCGAGTCAACACGACCATCAAAATAGGTGCGTCCAATATTCTGAACAACCTTCATTTCGAAACCGTTGGAGGACCTTTGGTCGGTCGTTTGGCTTACATCAAACTCAACTACGAGTTCAATAAAAAGACAAAATAGATTATTCAATCACTAATTAAAATTGTAATTATGAAAAGAAGTTTTACCATAGCTTTGTTTTTATTTACCATGCTCAACATGGGGATCGCACAAGAACGGTACGTATCAGAGGTATTCACCGACGATGAGATCAATTTGGTAGAGGACATCAATTTTGCTACCAACGCTACGATCTTTGCTTTGCTCTTTGATCCTACGGTAGACGAGTTTGTTCCCGAACCATTGTTTATGGACGTTTACGAACCAGATCAAGGCATTGACACGGAGGAAAACCGTCCGGTGGTGGTGGTGATGCATGGAGGAGATGCACTACCCAGACTTGTCAACGGTGCGTGCTGGGGAGACAAGCGAGATTCAGTCACGGTAACCACTGCAAGAAAATTGGCGCGAATGGGTTATGTTGCTATTGCTCCCAATTATCGCTTGGGCTGGAATCCATTGACGATGGCACAAGATGCCTTCCTCGATGGTTTGGTCGATGCTGGGGTTCGGGCGCAACAAGACATGCGGGCTTGTGCTAGATTTTTGAGAAGAAATGTTGATGAAGGGGGCAATACTTACAATATCAATCCCGATCAAATTGCCCTTTGGGGAACGTCTTCTAGTGCCGGAACTTACTCTGGATTTGCAGGCTACATCAATGAAATAGAGGAACTCCAATCGCCTACCTATTTTGTTACGGACGAGGATGGCAATATTTTCAATGTCTACAACGAAATGGAATCGGGTAATATTGATGGAACAGTGGTTGGAATGAATGCAGCGGGGGATACTACCAATTATCCCAATCACGTTGGTTACTCTTCCGCTTTTCAATTGACGGCTCTTGGCTCTGCTATTTCTCTTGATCCAGGGATTATTGATGCCGACGAGCCACCAATGATTATGTTTGGAAATCCAGACAGTCCCGTCACTCAATTCGATGAAGGACCCATTCAGTTGCCAACAACGGGAGAGGTAGTCGCCTTTGCACAGTTGTCTGCGGGTTTGATCAAAGAGGCAGAAGGCGCCGGATTGAATGATGCTTGGAAAAGCGCTGGACTGACAGATGAGTTTACCATGGCCCAGCAGGCAGATCCCAACTTTGGAGCAGTGGAAGGCTGGCTTCCACTTTATGGAGACCCTGACAACGAATATCCTTGGGTCCACTGGGATGAGGCCAATTGTCCAGAAAATGAGGGTTCTTTTGATATTTTACCAGGAGCTAGCCGCGATATGGCCATTGAGCAAATTGATTTTATGGCGGGTTATTTTGGTGTTCGTGCCTGTATTACTTTTGGTCTGGCTTGTCCTAGCGTGACGAGTGTTCGAGAAGTATTGTTGGACGAAAAAATTGTTACCCTCGCTCCTAATCCAACGACCAATGAATTACGGATTGAAGCCAATTACGGTCGAACCATTGAGGAGGTCTCTGTTCATTCGATTGAAGGTCGTTTGGTTCGACACTTTGAGGTGAATACCCGCAATTTCCAAACAGATGAACTCAATGTATTGCCTGGATTTTATACCGTGTTGGTCCGCTTTGAAGATGGAGTGGTGAGTAAGAAACTCGTGGTGAGCCAGTAAAAAATTTCACTGAAGACACCCAATCCACCTTTAGATTAAGAATATTGTTATAGCTGTCTAGTTTATAAAGCTAGACAGCTTTTTTAAATCAAGAGTAAGAAGATATATACTGAACCATTAGCCTTAAGGAGTACTGCGCAACGCACCATTATTAACAATTTGTTGAATTTTTTAAGTGCGAAAATAAATTGAAAAATTCCGCAAAAATATCTATCTTTAAAATGAGAAGGCGGTCAACACCAGCGTTGGCGCCTCCTCTGGCACTCTCAGTTCATTTGGAAGAGCAGCAATAATTAGCTTTTCCACAGTCCAGAGGAAGGAAAACCCGTTTCCTTCCTATCTTGGACTGTAAATTTTGGCAACAGGTCTTCTAGTTTTTTTATCCAACTAGAGCGTACCTTTTTGAAACGATATGTCCCTACATCCTTGCTGAAAGAGAGAAGATACTAGCCATTGCTGGTCTTGTATCGACGCAATGGTATCCTATGAAACTACAGCAAATTGGCTGACTGGTTTCATATTGAGCGCTTGAAGTAATCACTGTAAGCCAGTAAGAAGAAATGAATAATAATATTTGTACATGAACATATGTACCCTTTATGAAAAACCTCCGATAATTTGTCATCAAGCATCTTTAGCCATCTAAGATTTTCCCTAGAATATTAGTGTGTGTTCAAATCCAATTGATTGTTATTGTTTTGGCTCTTTGCAGCAGGCATAAGTTGTACCCGTACAATCAACAGAACAATTGGTTCCATTAGGTCCATATGCTCCGGAGCAACTAGATGCACCAATGCCACCTGAATCGCAGGCTTCATCAGTATCTAAAATTGACTCACAGGTACATCCTTCCGCAATCGGAGGGTCACCTGGATTTCCATATGGGTTGTCTCTCAGTGAAGTGTTATTTGATGAAAAATCCTTTAGCTCAAATCTCGCTAGACCAAAACCTTCTATTACCGTAGCCCGCTCATTTAATTCTGCTGGCTCATTTGCATCAGATAATTTTAGTAAATACCTGCTATTTCGATCTACGGCGTTGATGACTAAGTTTTTTCTCAGGAATAGAACTTGGGCATTGGTAAATTTTTCTTCAAATTCACCATTCACTAATCCATCTGTTTGTAGTTGGTAGACAATAATATCATTTTTTAGTGATTTACTTTTAACAAAAGCAAGTACCCTATTGTCTTTTGCCGTTCTAATGTATACGCTACCTTCAATTAGTTCTCCCTTTTGGTGATCGAACTTGTTAGCGTTGAATTGTTGAATAATTTCGGCGGCATTTTCAATTTTGAATTCAGTGGATGTTGTCTCTTTTGAACAAGAAATGAAAATAAGTCCACAGCTTAAGATGAAAAAAAGGATTAGATTTTTCATGATTTTTTTTAGAAATGAAGTAAATGGATAGATCAAAATGAGGTTAACTTCCAAAATATAATTTAAATAAAAATGGTGGAAGTATGAAAAGTAAATAGTTTTTTAACACAATATTGGGTTTAAGTGTAAAAAATATGCTATTATTCCTTTGCTGCCCTCCAATCTTTATTTTCCTGTAGAAGCGCTTATTTGAAATAATGCGTCTTTCTCCTATTGCTAAAAAGAGAAAACACCAGCCATTACTGGCATTTCCCTGAAACCACTTCTATACAAACAATAAGTGAAAAAATAAATTTCAGTACAGCCCCGGGAGAAACACCTCCCTTCTCCCGTTGATTGGGCTGCTCACCTCAAAATAGCTCTCGATTTCAAAAAGGTGTCGGATGAAAGTTGATTGTAACATTTTGCAATTCATATTGATTGTTGTATATTGTTGGATCATTTACCCACGTTAAAAAAAGCCCACCTCCCCGTAGAGAGGCAGGCCATGTCAGGACAGGTAAATGCCCACCTTATATTTCCGGATTGAGTCATTATTCATTCTCCGGAAGGCAGGATTAACCTGTACACCGACAACGTATATTTTGTTGCAATGCATTGATGCATTGGTATTCGACGGAATTCCGGAAAATTAAACGACTGGT
>JBCCSR010000062.1:0-11918 GCA_039199865.1 Bacteroidota bacterium | reverse complement strand
TTTCAGTTCCTTAAAACTGCGCAAAGAGGCGATTCTTACACGAAAAAATTCGTCTAAATTCGAGGAATAAATCGCCAAAAATTTGATCCGCTCGTAAAGCGGCGTTCGCGGATCTTTAGCCTCTTGTAAAACCCGGTGATTAAAAGACAACCAGCTAATATCTCTTTCGACGTAAATAGGTTCCTGCATAAAAATTTGCTTTATAATGCGCTTGAGCGTAGCTTTAATTTAACCTTAAAGTTGAATAAAGTTGACATTCCCACTCGCCAAATCATCCTCAGGAGAAAGGTAATGATTTTATTTGGACTACAAACCCTATCTTTGCAAAATTAGTTTTCAATTATCAAGGGTATCAAACACCAATTCAATTAAAAAAATGATGCAAGATCAATGGAAGTTGGTTATTTTCGATTGCGATGGCGTACTAGTCGATAGCGAACCCATTTCGTGTGGAGTGGTTGCTGAATTGTCTACAGAACTGGGGCATCCAATGAGTGCTCTAGAAGGTTTACAAACTTTCGCTGGCACCTCCATGAATTTTGTCACCCAATTTATCGAAGCTAAAATTGGCAAGAAAATTCCCTATCCCTTTGAAGAGGAATACCGCCGTCGAACTTACCAAGCCTTTCAAAAGCACTTAGAACCCGTCGAGGGTGTCAAATCAGCATTAGAAAAAATTCAGCTACAAAAATGCGTTGCTTCCAATGGACCTCTAGAGAAAGTAAAAAGCAATTTGTCTATCACTGGACTCCGTCCTTTTTTCCCTGACTATTTGTTTAGTGCCTACGACATTCAACGCTGGAAACCCGATCCTGCACTGTTTCTGTACGCAGCAAAAACGGTTGGCATTTCCCCACAGGAGTGTATCGTAGTGGAGGATAGCATTCACGGAGTGGAGGCTGCAATTGCAGCGGGAATGGATGTACTTGGTTTTCCCGGTACGACCAGTGCAGAAATTTTACAAAAAGCTGGAGCCAAAATTCTACCCTCTATGGACCTTCTGCCGAGCATTTTACAAAAAAAACGGGTTTAAAAATTCAACGCTCCGCTCTTCAAGTGTCAACCAGACGATCTTATTTGTGTTACCTTAATCAAATGGAATGAAAAAGTGGTTCCTAGCTCTACGTACCAACAGCTATAAAGTGACCAATCTTTTAAAAGCGAAACCCAAACCTGCTCCAAGATATCAGCTCAAAATCAAAATCAGCGAATATGAAAAATCACTTCAGCTTACTTACCCTTGCCATTGTTTTCCTGTCTGTGCTTAGCTCCTGCGAAAAAAATGATGTTTCGCCAGTTTTTGGGACTACAGAACCAAGCGATGAACCCTACTTTCGCTGTGAAGGGACCCTGTACGGAATTGATCATCCCTTTACGGGAAATTTTGGGGACTTGTACCTGGAATTCGCCTACGATGCCAACCTGGCCTCTTTCTCGGGTTTTGTTCGCAACGAAGGAGCGGTAAAAATGTGCAATATCAAAGTCGCCATTGAGATGAAAGAGGGAACGATCTTTTTGTCCAGTACTGAATCTGAGCGAGGCACCAATTTATTCCCAGATGGTTCTTTCAACTTCGAATTGTCAGACCAGAGGTTCAACCCTACCAGTTATCGACCCAATATTAGCACCGACGGGCCTTGTTCTTAGTCAATTCAACGGCAACCGTTTTTTACCTAGCAAAAAGGAATCGTTTGTATTTTGTTGGAATTCAACTGGCCTCAAATCCAATCGTATTGTTTGACGGTTTTTTCGTGTTCCACCGTTCCGGTGTGCTTGATGGCGATGGGCTCAAATAGTAGAATGTAGACCTCTTCACCATTAGTGCGTGGGCAGTGTTCCACTCCTTTGGGAACAATAATCATTTCACCCGGATGAACGACTTCGGTTTTATCGCGAAAATCCATATACAAAGTTCCTTTAAAGACCATAAACAGTTCATCTTCTTCCGCATGACTGTGCCAAACAAACTCATCTTTGATCTTAGCCAATTTTACGTGCTGACCATTTAATGCTGCAACAACTTTGGGAGTCCAGTGCTCCTCAAATTTGCCAAACTTATCCAAAATATTAATCGTCTTCATAATTGTTTTTTATGGATGAAACAATGGTTGGCTCAACTGCTTGCTTTTCTAAAATTACGATAATGCCAAAGCAAAGCCAATAAAGCGACGACAAAGCCCAAAAACTCTCGGGTCAGTTCAATATGTGGTGCTTCTGCCTTCATGGATTCGGTGATAGAGGGTGCTCCGTTTTGCAACCAATCGATAAAGTCTGGCAATAAAAATAACATGCCCAATACACAACAAGCAATGCCTAGTAAAATCAATATTTGACGGTATTGTCCAAAGACTGCCATCGCGGAAATCATACCCACCATTCCATACAAAACGATCCAAAACCAAGGATCGGGATCATTGTACTGAACAATGGCAAAAAGAAAAAATAAAATACTTAGGATGACATTGGTGATCTTCATAAATCATTCGATTGCGACAGCAATTAAGCCATTAGAAATCGTAGGCCAATTTTAATAAAATGGTTCGAGGAAGAACAGGAACCACCATAAAAGTAGCATCGGGATTCTGTTCGACAAATTCCGGTGTAACCGCACTCGCGTTACTTCCAAATTCATTGGGACCAAAGAAGTTCATCAATCCAGCAGAATTCAACAAGTTATTAATAATCAGCGTTGCATTCAATTGTCTAGTAATCCGACTATCGATTCCTGCGCTCAACATTCCAAAAGCTGGCAATTGAAAAGCATTGGCAATATTGGCTTGACGTTCGCCAAGATATCGATAACTCGCAAAGACTCGATGGCGACCCAAGCGATAAGAGGGCGTAAGTTCAAAAGCGATTTTAGGATTGTGGGGCAAATCATTTCCAGAATAATCAATCACTTCATCATCATCCGTATTTGTAGCTGTTCTGTTGGCATCATAAACGGTAAATACGGTTGCCTTGGGATCTTGTAACGTTGCGACAAAACGCAAATCAAAATTTTGGAAAGGGGACCAGTTGGCTTCCAGCTCTAAACCAAATGTCGTCGTTTGATTAATTTGTTCGGGCGTATAAAACAAACCTCCTCCAGTCTGATCAAAAACAAATTCTGCAAAACTAATGTTACTCAAACGACTCCAAAAGCCTGTCGCAAAGATATTGAACTGAGATGAACTCAATTTTAGCCCTAGCTCTCCTTGCCATACTCTTTGTACTTTTCCTTTGATATTGATCGGAAGGTTGGCAAAACTATTAAAATAATAGCTCAACTCGGGTGCTTTGTTTCCATTCGTAAATCGAGTAAACAAGGCCAGTTGATCATTGAGCTGATAATTGATGCCCAGGGAGCTCGACAGATAACTATAATTGAAACGAAAGGGATCAGGACGTCCAAAGGGAGCCAACACATTATTGTCGAATACAGTCAAAGTATCACCGTCAATCCCTCCAACTCGACTATCTGCCTGAGAACGTTCTTTTTCCCCGAGATGGCTAACCAGTTCCATTCGCAAGCCAAGATCAAAAGTCAATTGCTCCGTGGCTTGCCAACGCTCTTCGAGTGCGAGTGCAACCTGACTGACATCTGCTCTGGCGGCATTGTAAAACAAGCCTCCGTAGTTGGCAGTGCCTGTAGCATCGCTCAGTTGTTCGACTGCTGCTCCGGGATTTTCCAAAGATACACGAAGCATTCTGGGTTCGTTTTCAAAAGTAGCAAAAGCGAAGCTTCCCACCGTGTAAGTTTCAACGGCGGTGTGAGATGCAAACAATTGAGCATTGAGTCGATGTTTTTTAAAATCTTTGCTCAAGGTCATCTGATACATAATGTCTCTTCCTGAGTCTTCTTTTTGCCAGGGAGCACTTCCTAAGATTCCGTCATTGGGTAAGCTCCCTTCGAGGTATTCAAACCCTGGGGAGCCAATATTGTTGACCCTTGCCAAGGTTTCGTCGGTGTTGGCATCGCGAAACACAACTTGCTGCCAAGGGGTCCCGCCCCCTGCAAAAAAATAGGTAAGGAAATTATCCAAACCAATGCGTTGACTACCAATCGAAGTCTGCCAGTCCGCTTTCTTACTGCTCAACTTAAACTGATTGCGAAGCGACCAGCCAGAGTTGAACTGATGAAAAACCTCAAAGCCAAAAGCAATGTCTCTGGCCAAAACACCATTATTGGTAGCAAAGTTTCGCGTAGCCATGGGGTCCATATTCAATGCCTGACCGTTTGTAATGGCAGTGGATACCCTAGGTAAACTCACAGCCGAGGTATTAAAATCTTGACCAAAGGCAGCTTGGGGGTCTTCCCAATTACTCGCCGCCAAAGCCTGATAGCGATTGACCTTATCATTCAAGAACTTGGCAAATAAGCGGAGATGGCCTTGTTGGTATTGCTTGATCAAATTCACTTTGATTTGTCCCCCATTTCCCCAATTAAAATCAGTATTGCGCGGACCATTGTCATAACGATAAAACCCACCGAGATTATAGGTCCAACCTTCCATAGGTAATGGGCCACCCAAATTGACATCAAGCCGATACAATGGATTGCCCGCTCCTTGTAGTGCGGTCGTACTTTGTACCGTTCCAGTAAAATTGGGGGTACCCTGTTTGCTGATAAAGTTAAAAACTCCACCGGGAGTGTTTAAGCTGGTGATGGCGGCACTTCCTCCACGGATGGCCTCCAATCGACTGGTCGTCAAATCCACCCGGTGAAAAAGGTCGGGACTGTAAAAAGTGTGTTGAGTCGCCGCTACGGGCAAGCCATCTTCCTGTAATCCTACGTAAAACCAACCGTGATCATCCTCGGCAGAAGAAGCGATTCCACGAGAATAAACGCGGGTAAACATTTCACCGGCGGCAGCATCGACAAAAGTACCGGGAACGGCTCTGAGCAAATCTGCGGTTCCTCTTGCTCCTCGCAAACGCATGCTTTTACTATTGAGCGTGGAAATGGCTAGCGAGGCATCTATTTTGGATTGTTGGTCGAGTATTCCGGTCACAATCACTCCGGTCAAATCCAGGGGATCACTCCTCATTTCTATTTCAACATCGACGGTATTTTCCTCTAAAAATCGGAAGGCTCTTTTTTGGATTTCATAACCCAAAATCTGAACCGTCAACTCGTACTGCCCCAGTGGCAAATCATCAATACTAAATCGGCCATCCCGATCACTGGTAGTCCAAATCGCTACCGTTTTAATGCTCACTACTGCTCCTTCCAGTGCTTGTCCTTGCTCATCAACAATTTGACCATTGATACTTACTTGAGCAGAAAGGGGGAGCGATCCAAAAAATAATAAGCCCATCACCCAGCGATAGGTAAGTTGAAATACCCATTTTCTTTTCCTGTTCATCGTTTACGAATTCGAGTTTTGTAAATTGCGATTAAAGATAGCTATTCAAGAATAGTTTTATACACCAATGGAAGACTTTCTTGGTACAGTGACTGATAGTCGACAAGCTGATCGATCAGAATAAGTGTTCTATCTTTGCGTTCAATAAAATAGTACGGAATCAAAAAAATACCCTTAGGAGGCAACTATTCTTACGGTTGGCGTACCTCTCTATCAACAAGCAGCAATTTGGCGCAAAATATCAATGGATCAAACGAAAATTATATCAGCTACAATTAAAGGGGATAAAAATGCTCAAAGACATCTTTATGAGCAGTATAAGGTGGCGATGTTCAGCATTTGTTTGCGTTACGCAAGAGATCGTTCGGAGGCAGAGGATATTCTACAAGAGGGCTTTATCAAAATTTTTCGAGATCTAAAACAATTTGATGGCCGAGGTTCTCTGGGAGGTTGGATGCGAAGAGTGATGGTCAATGCTGCCTTACAGTATTTGAGAAAGTGGAAAAGAGAGTTTTTACACGTAAATGTCGAAGACAATTCCGCTCATCTAGAAGCTCCCGCAGTGGTCTATTCCAAGTTGGGTGCGGAGGAACTCACTCGACTGATTCAACGTCTTCCTCTCGGTTACAGAACTATTTTTAATCTATATGTGATCGAAGGATATCCACACAAAGAAATTGCAGAAAAACTAGGTATTAGTGAAAATACATCCAAAACCCAACTCCGAAAGGCCAAAGCGTCTTTACGGACCATGCTCGAAAAGCAAATTCTAACTTAAAAATGGAAGAAAAAAAGAACCCAGATGCTATTGAAGGCTTGTTTCAAAGAACATTTGAACAGCTTGGTCCATTTCCAGAAGAAAAAGCATGGAATATGCCTTCTGATGAGGTATGGACCGACATTCAATCCCGGATGGCAGAACCAAAAGTCAAACGAATTCGTCCTTTGTTCTGGTTGGCTGCCGCAAGCACCATCGGATTGATTCTCCTAGCGGGCTTCGCTCAACATTTTTATTACAAAGATCAATTGCATCAACTGTCTGATCAGCTCAAATCCAATGAGCAAAAAGTTCAGCAAATGCAGCAACAACTGGCCACCATTCAGCAACCGAAGTCTAGTCAGATGGTTGGCCAAAATAGTAATGAGGCTTTGGTCTCCTTGAGGACCAAGCCCGCAAATAAAGCATTAGCGACCACCTTAAACATCCAGACAGTTTCATCATCAAATCGCAAAAGCAATATTGTGGCGGTACAAACTTCGCCACCAGCCGATGTCCAATTGGCCCAGACACCTGTTCAGTTTGTTTCCGGTAGTCAATTTGTAAACGATGAACATCATTCCGTCTTTAGCGGTACTATCATCGACCATCGCGTAGCTCAGTTGCCTACCGATTTGGTGACCAATGAAAATAAGTTCAATACTCCAATATCGTCCTTGGCCTTGGCCTCATTGGACCTTGAAGAAATCAGTAGTTCTTCGGAACATTTGCCCCAATCCGCCTTGGCACCAATTGTCCGATTGAATCAAAATCCAAAAGATCGATTGTACTTTGGTGCCTCGGCAGGGCCTTTTTGGACCACCAAACCAGATCATCAGGTGAATATTCCTGGTTTGGAAGCGAAAGAAGTCGAGCATTCCTACCGGGCAGGACTCCACGTGGGGATTCCCATCAATTCCAATTGGAGCATCGAAACGGGCATTCAATACGTCGCTTCTTCAGTGGATGTTACTTATCCACAAAGTGTTGCTTTTTCTAGTAATGATGAACAATTCAATCTTAGCAATGGCATGTACGAGAGCAATTATGATTTGTTGGTCTCCAGTAGTTCCGGAAATGTGACCACCGATATCTCCCTTTCTCGTACTCCAAATACTTCAATTGAAGATGGGGAGCAGGTCAATGTTGCCTTAGATTTGGCTTTCAAAAGCCAACAGCTAGAAATTCCCGTAGTGGGCAAATACCAAGTCAATATGGGTCCACTTGCCTTAAGTGCCAGAGCGGGAATTGTTTCTCGTTATTTGATTGATGAAAAAGTGGCCATCAATGATGTGGAAGCACAAACGGTTGGTTTCCAAAGTGAGCGAGCGAGTATTTCGGCTTTGGGGAATGGTAAAAACCTGCAACCTTCCAAACTTTCTCTCCATTATCTGGCCGGTTTGGGATTGGAGTATCGTTTTCATCCTAAGTGGAGCATTGCCTTAGAGCCTACTTTCAATCGCAGTGTAAAACCAATCATTGAGCAAGGCGATCAAAAGGTACATCAAGAAACCCTTGGCGTCAATTTCGGTGTTCGCCATTGGTTATAAATAACAATCCGAGATAAGTTTCCAATATAAGTTAAAGCAATTTCAAAGAGCTGGCCCGGTGGGTCAGCTCTTTAATTATGTTGCAAAAAATAACCAAAACAAAGCATGAAAACCATCACTACCTACTTTCTACTCCTTTGTGGTTTGACCCATTATTCCTGCGAAGAACAGCAAGGGCAACGGGAGCAGCAAGAGCAACGACAACAGCGAGAGCAAAAGAAGGACCCAAAGCTTCTCAGTAGCTATAACTATGAAGCTGCACTGCTTCCCGAAAATGAAATGATTGAAACGAGCAAAAGGGCCATTGAACTCATCAGAAAGCGACAACTCAAACCACTAAGAGCGCTATTCGCCAATGAGATTGCTGCGGGGATTTCCGACAAGGAATTGCAACAACTGACAGATCATTTAAATGCATTATTTGAAAAAGAAGGAATTCCAAGTGGAGAAGAAAACGTCGTTCCCGGCATCAAAATATCTTTGAACGACACGGATACGATTTTTATCAATGAAATCGTGTACAATTATCAAGCAAGCAAAACCGAGCCCTACGCAAAAGTATTGACCTTCAGTTTTTTAAAGCAATATGGTACCCAAAAGTTGGTCGGCATCAACCTTGGATCCGATGGGCAAAAAAACAAAATCCCAAGCATCGAACCCCTCATCGAATTTTCATTTGACATCAACGACATCAGTCAATTCAGGCTTTAATACGATGAAGGAAAATATAGAACGACAAGATTCAAAAACAAAATTGGCTACTTCGCCATCGAAGGAGATTTAAAGACGCTCGAAGCGGCTGGGCTAAAGTCAACCCTGGCAATCATTTTTGCAGAGCTAAGACAATCCAAGTTTGAAAAAGTAGCCGCTTTTAATACCTCCCTTTATCGAGGGGAGTCTCCATCATTTATCCAAATAGAACTGCTATTCAAAGACAAGCCTTATCTCCTCTTCCTCTATCTGCCCATCGAAGACGACGGTACCTACGCCAATCAAATCGTCCTGATGCAAAAAGAAACGGCCAACTTGGGATACCAATACATTTTAAAGCAAAGCGATTACCAGAAAATAACCAACGAATTTCCCAAGATAGGAAAATTCAATCTTGAAAATTTTTATCACGATGATCCATAAAAAACAATCCAGCACAATAACCATTGATCCACAAAAAAAGGAGCTGTCTCCACTTTTGAGACTAGCCCTTTTTCGTTCCGTAGGTCTGTAATCTAAAATTAAGTTTGGTTTTCGCTCTATTGAGCTGGCTTTCGTTTTGAGGGTTGGTTGGTTTTCGTTTTAAGGATTAGTGTTGGTTTTCGTTTTTTATTTCGTTGGACTAGAATGCGACGATTCCCTGTACATTGTTTTCGGGTAAATTCCCGCTTACTTTTTCGACAAAATCTAGTCCTCGTCCATTGATTCGGTACACGCCGATGGTGCCTCCAAAACCATGTAGTTGATACAAGTACCGACCATCATCGGAGATCCACATATCAATCCATCCTTCCGTAGTTGAAAAAGCAGCGGCAGGATCTGTAGTGTTGCCAGTAGCGCCAAACCCCTGGGCAGCAACTTGATCGAGCAGTTCGATTCGGCCATTGTTAAAGCTGTAGGAAGCCAGTCCAGCCTCGATTGCATTGGAGACAAAGAAAGTATTTCCATCATTGGTAAAGTCCAACCAACAAGCCGTTCTTCCGGTATTATTTGCTCCCGAAGCAACATCCAAATCGATAGGAACTAGACGTCCATTGCCCGTGATTTGCCAAGTAGAAACCGATCCATCTTGAAGTGCAGGGAAGATTGGAGGCGTCCCATCAGGACGAAACTCTCTTGCTTCGGTAACGACTACATAATTATCATCAACAATTTGAAATCCAATTGCGGAGGGAAGGTTACGTCCTTGCGCATTGTCCCTTAGCGTTGAAGTGGCACCATCCGTTGCCTGATTGCTCAAGGTGCCATCGGCATTCACCGAATAGACCACAATCTCATTTTGATCATTGCTAGCCAGTGCAGAAGATCCAGCATTGATGGAAGCGACGACTAGAAATCGGCCATCTGGAGAAAATTGAACAGCCGAAGGTCGATTGGCCAACTCGCGCATGGACCCATTAATAGGGGTTAGGTTGCCATCTTCTCGTAGCCAGTAACCAATGAGGCTTCCTTGTTGAGCAGGCTCTCCTGCGTCGGCAAATTCCGGACGGGAGATGTTAGAGACGTATACCAAACCGTGAATTCCTGAACTGTTACTCGTGGTGTAAGCGATGCTATTGGGCCCAACCCCATTGGTGCTACGGGTATCAACGAGGTTGAGTCGATAATCATCTTGGACCGCTAAAGCTGAAACGCTATTGCTTCCAGCATTGACTGCCAAAACGAAGCGGTTATCTGGAGTTTTACTGAGGGCATAAGCACTGATGAGTGGGTCTAGTCCTTCTCCACCGTCAAAATCTCCACCATTTCCACCAGAAGGATAATTGCCAATGTAGTCTAAAGTACCATCTGCATTTCGACCGTAGGCAGCAATTGAGTTGGCTCCCTGAACGGGACCATTCACTTGGCCTTGCCCATTGGCCATCGCATACACTGCACCGACAAATTGATCCGTATTTCCACCGGGTACGTCAATGATGGTTGAATCATCATCACCACAACTGCTTAAGATTAAGCTCATGGCAACAAAGAAAAGAACGAAGAAGTTTGATAACTTTTGCATGATTAAGATTTTTTAAAGATAGTGTTCGCTTGTTTTGAAGGGAGGCCGTTTTGTTTTGATCATGATATAGGAGTGGCCTGACCACCTTTGTCGTTTTTAAGGCAGCACTATCGAGTTAAAGAATGTTGTTTTGTAAATTCCGTCCAATCATCGGACGAAAATGAAATGTTGTATTTAGTTAATTTCCGTTTTTAAATTCAGTAGGGCTTGGGTCAATTTGTGTTGGGCAATCATGCCCCCAAAGACCGCTTTGATTTCCCCATTTTTGATCAGTAGCAAGACTGGGTTTTTAGAAACCATCAATTCCTGTTTGATGATTCTAGAGGCCATTTCTGGCATTTTTTGGTAGCCCAATCGCTCTCCGTATTCCGTTTGAACATTGCTTACCACCTGATCCATCAAGTAATTTTCATTCTCGCATCTAGAGCAGAGATTGACAAACATAGGTGTCGACTCTGCTTTTAATGCTTGTAGCAAATCTGCTAGGTTATTGATATCTTGTAAGTGGCTCATTTTATTTTGTTTTGCGTTGTTTTGTATATATAATTCGCAAAAGGGGGATGATGTTGTAGAAAAAATAAAAAAAGTTACAAATAATTGATTATCAATATTTTAAAAAGTATCACAAAAAGTTAAACACGAAAAAATAGGGAATTTATTTACGAAATATCGTAATTTTACGAAAAATGGTATTCTCTATTTTTCAAATTGTGTTGACCTAAAAGTTGATTTCATGTCTCCCAAGCCCATCAATCTACCAGAGTTGTCTCTCCGAGCCTTAAATGACTTACCAGAAGCCGTTTTTTGGTTTGACCGCCATGCCCGTTTGATTGAAGTCAATGAGGTAGCCTGCAAAGGCTGGGGCTACAGCCGAGAGGAACTTTTGCAAATGACCATTTTCGACGTCAACCCCAATATGCGCCCGGAAACCTGGGATGCCCATTGGAAGGCCAAGAGGGCCGATTCTTCCACTTTTGAGAGCAGTCACCGAAAAAAAGATGGAACCATCTTTCCAGTAGACATCACAGATAATTTTGTCGAACTCAACGGAGAGGTTTATAGCTGTGCCATCATTCGAGATATTTCTGAACGAAAAAATGCCGATCGCCTGGCCCGACTTTCCAACTTTACCATCCAAAGAGCTGGCGATGCCATTTTCTGGATTGATCCGGAAGGCTTTATCAAACACGCCAATCAGGAGGCTCAAAATCGATATGGTTATACCGCCGAAGAGTTCAATGAGATGAGTATCCTGCAATTGTCTAAAAACATGTCTTCCGAAGCCTTTAAAGCAATCTGGGGTCGGTTGCAAAGAGAAAAAAAATTGGTAGTAGAAGGAGAACATTTTACCAAAATGGGAAAAAAAATTGAGGTAGAAATCAGCACCAATCACATTCAGTTTGAAGACATGGAGTATACCTGCTCCTTTGTCAGAGACATTAGTGAGCGCAAGCGCAAAGAGGCGGCATTGCGGGGTGCTTTGATGGAAATCCGGGAGCTCAAAGAAAAACTAGAAGCAGAAAACAATTATTTACAAGAGGAAATCGAAG
>JBCCSR010000061.1:0-11952 GCA_039199865.1 Bacteroidota bacterium | reverse complement strand
TAAATTCAAGGCGTAAAAACTGAGGATCACCCCATCTAAAAGGTGAAAGTCCACCGCTTTGAGGCGAGGTAAAATCAACCACATTCCTAGGCCAGTACAGATTGTCCAGACCACAAAACGCCCCATGGTGTACTCATCAAACATGGGGGGAATCCGAATCAGGTACAAGACTCCCAATAGGCAAAAAATGAAAAGATAAATGCGGTTTTTTGTGGACATTGCTCCGGGGCATTTTGGCAAAAATGTGAAGAAAAGCTGAAAGAGATATAAAAAAGTGAATAGATTTCTGTTTTTTTGTTATTATTTGATTTGGAAAAATCCCGAATCACACTAACCTAAAAACATCGGTTAACCTGAATGGTAAGCAATCTTCGACCCAACCAGCAACGTTTTATTACCAATGAAAGCCTCCAACATCAGGCCGTAATGCCTTTGCTTTATTTCGAAGTATTTTCCTATCCCTTGACCCTGGAAGAGATCTACCAGTTTGGTCACCATCCAACGACTACTTTGGGAGAGCTCAAAGCAGCTCTAGCCGAAATGGTAAAAGCCGGTTTGATTTTTAATTATCAAGAATTTTACCTTTCGCGCAACCAGCCGGAATGGGTAGAACAGCGGCGCCAAAACAACGAAAGGGCCAAGCAAGCCTTGCAAAGGGCAAAAAATATGACCCAGTTGATCCGTCGCTTTCCCTTCGTGAGAGGGGTGGCACTTTCGGGTTCTTTATCCAAAAATGTCATGCCTGAAGATGGAGACATTGACTACTTCATCATTACTCAACCGGGTCGATTATGGGTGGCCCGTACCTTATTGGTTTTATTTAAGAAGGTCTTTCTTTTAAACTCTAAAAAGTATTTTTGTGTTAACTATTTTGTCGATGAAGATCATTTGAAAATAGAAGAACAAAATCGCTTTACCGCTACTGAAATGGCCACGCTATTGCCCGTATACAACACTCCACTTTACCACCACTTTTTTGCCGTCAATAAGTGGGTGAAAGCGTATTTTCCAAGAAGCGTTCGCCGATCTTTTGAAAAAGGGGCCTTGGAAAAAAACTCTCGTCTCAGGGGGCTTTTTGAAAAAGTGTTGAATGGGAAAATTGGAGACCAGCTCGATACTTTCTTTATGAAGCGAACCATTCAGTATTGGAATTCAAAGTTTAAAACCCTTGATCCCAACAACTTTTCTGTCGCGCTTAAATCGAGAAGGTACGTCTCTAAGCATCATCCCCAAGATTTTCAAAATCGAGTCATGAAAGCTTACGAGCAACGCATCCAAGAATTTGAACAGAAACATCAATTGGACCTAGATCGATCAGGAGTTTGGCAGGTGAAAATTAATGCCCAATGAATCGTGTTTTACTAACCAATGCTTATTTCTATCGTTTTGATGCCAAACAGTGGCAGGATCAAAAACCCTATCCACCCTATGGCACCATCTATGCGGCCTCCGTTTTGAGAGCAGCGGGTTTCACCATTGATTTTTTGGATACCAACCTTCGTGAAAGCCCACAAGAAATCAATTCCTTTTTGTCCAACCAACCCAATTATCTGATCATTTATGATGACGGCTTCAACTATTTGAGCAAAATGTGTCTGACCAGAATGAGAGAGGCCGCCCTGGAAATGATTGAACTGGCCCGTCCCCACGTCCAACACATTTTGGTCTGTAGCTCTGATTCTACGGATCACTGTGAAAAATACTTGGAAGCTGGAGCTGATTTCATTCTGATGGGAGAGGGAGAGCTGACCTTACAAGAATTGATGGAGCAGCTAAAGGACAATCGGGTGGTCAAAGAAGAGATGCTGGGTATTGCTTATCTATCAGATGGAAAGGTGGTGCGCAATCCCCGCCGTCCAGTGCTCCGCAATTTGGATGAATTGCCCGATCCTTCTTGGGATTTGATTGATACGGCGGCTTACCAAAAGATTTGGAAAAATAGTACAGGATATTTCTCCCTCAATATTGCTACCACTCGTGGCTGTCCTTACAAATGTAATTGGTGTGCCAAGCCCATCTATGGCAATCGTTACAATTCTCGCTCGCCAAAGCGGGTCGCGGCAGAAATGAAGATGTTGATGGAAGAATACGGAGCAGAGCACTTTTGGGTCTGTGATGATATTTTTGGTTTAAAACCCCGCTGGGTCCAACAATTTCGCGATGAACTAAAAGTGTTGAATGTTCAGCCGACTTATAAGATTCAATCCAGAGTTGACCTGCTATTGAAGGAAGACAATATCGATGCTTTGGTGGAATCGGGTTTAAAGACAGTTTGGGTGGGGGCAGAATCTGGTGCCCAAAGTATTTTGGACGCCATGGACAAGGGAACGAAAGTGGAGCAAATCTATGAGGCGACCCGTTTGCTCAAAGCCAAAAATGTCAGGGTTGGATTTTTCCTACAGTTTGGTTTTCTGGGGGAAGGGCTACAAGAAATTCGCCAGACCATTCGCATGTTGCTCGATCTAATGCCCGATGACATTGGCATCTCGGTTTCCTATCCCTTGCCGGGAACGAAGTTTTTTGAAATGGTACAATCTCAACTCGGCGGCAAGCAAAATTGGGCAGACTCCGATGATCTGGCCATGATGTATCGCGCCAAGTATTCACCAGCCTTCTATCGTCGCCTACACCGGTATGTTCACAAAATTTTTCGCCTACGTCAGGGTTGGATACAAATCAAAACCTTGTTGAGTAATCCCACCAAAATCAACAGTACGCGTTTGCGCTCTGCTTTGGCCACGCTCTATTATTTACCTGCCAGTAAATTGGATCGATGGCGACTGAATCGTCTGGGACAACATTCCACTTCCCGTTTATGAACAATCGACCTTTCGATCATATTGCCAATCAATACGACGATCAGTTTACCCAAACCAAAGTTGGCCTGCTACAAAGAGAGCGGGTTTATGCTTTGTTGGAGGATTTGATGGATCGGCACAGCATTCAGCAGGTGCTTGAAGTTAATTGTGGGACTGGGGAAGACGCTTGTTGGTTGGCCCAAAAAGGGAAACGAGTGTTGGCGACCGATCAGTCGGCCACCATGATCGAAGTCGCTCGGCAAAAGGCACACAATTTGGTCAGTGAAGCCACTGGATCACCAAACTTTGCCGTCTGTAATTTAGAGGAATTGGCGCATTTAGATTTGGATTGGCCCGCGGATTTACTCCTCTCTAATTTTGGTGGGCTCAATTGCTTGGATGCTACTGCGCTACAAAAATGGTCGGAGGCAGCAGCGGACAAATTGCGGCCAGGTGGATTTTTAGCGGCCATTGTGATGGGGCGTTTTTGTGCTTGGGAAACTTTGTATTTCTCACTCAAAGGACAATGGAAGCAAGCTCGGAGGCGGCAAAGCCAGGAAGCGGTCCAAGCGCCATTAGCGGAAGGAGTGCACATCCCGGTGTGGTATTACCGTCCCAAACAATTTGCTCAATTTTTTAGCCCACAGTTTGATCTCCAGCAAATTCGTCCCATTGGATTTGCTTTGCCCCCCTCTTATCTCGACCCCTTTTTCCAAAAACGCCCCGCTTTATTAAATCTACTGCATCGCCTGGAAAAAGGAATGGCCAATCAGGCCTTTTGGGCAGGTGGGGCAGATCACTTTTGGTTGTTGCTGCAAAAGCGAGCGTAATTTTCGCGAATCGTCGAAGGAGCTTTTTGGCCAATGGCCAAGGTATTGAAGCCTTCCGTAAAAAGGAGGTATCCCTTATCAGCCAAATTCGTATTGAGTTGTTTCCATTCGACTTCCTTGAGATGACAATGTTCGAATAAAAGCAAATCGGGAGCGGGTTCAAAATCGTAGCCTTTCAGAATAATGGCCTCATAGCCTTCCACGTCCAATACAAGTAGGTTTAATTTTTGGATTCGATGCTTTTCAATCATCTGGGCCAGCGTCGTACAAGAAATGGTTGTGGCGACGAGTTCGGCATGGGGATATTGGTTTTGAACGAATGCGGGAATATCTTGTCGAAAGCTACTGAGTTTATCTGTCCAATCCGGAAGGCCCGCTGCTTTTTTGATGGAATAAAACGTTTGTTTTCCCGCTTGATCGGAGAGGGCTAAATTTTCCAAAATTAAGCCTTGAAATCGGCGATAACTTTGTTGGAGTTGTTGGAAAGAATTCGCCTGCGGTTCGATAAACAATCCCCTCCACTCATTTAAACTGAGGTATTGAAAAACCGGATCGTGGACTTGAGCTTTGCCTGCACCCGCTTGAATCACAAAAACATCAGCGACCAATTGGCTGTACTGCAACAAGCAGTGATTGATCGATGGAAAGGGTGGAGGCTTTCTCCAACGCTTGAATCGGAGCAGTGCGCGTAGGGCAGTGCTAGGCAAATAGGGTAGAGCAGCATTGGTAATTTTCGTCAGCATTGAGGCTTTCGCTTTGTATTGGTCTGCCAAATTAAGATATTGCGGAGAAATCAACCAATCCCGATTGTAGAATTCATGAATGTTTTAAACTTTTTTGCCAATCAATCAACCAGTTATCTGCACGGTGGGGGAGCACAAGGAACGGAACACCTACTGCGTCAGTTGAATCTCTCCGGAAGGGAGCGTTTGTTGGAAATTGGAGTAGGAACGGGAGCCACTTTGGTGGCGCTAAAAAGTACCTGGCCCGATTTGTCTATTGCAGGGGTTGAGGTAAATCCTCGGATGGTACAAAAAGCCAAAGCCCGTTTGCGCTTTTGTGGGCTTCCTGCCCTTCCCATCCATTTGCTCGCTTCGGAAGCGAATTATCCTTTTCCCGATCAGCATTTTGATCGGATTGTGGTCGAATCTGTCTTGGCCATTCAATCATTGCCCGAGCTTTCTAAACTATTTACGGAAATCGAACGGGTACTCCATCCCCAAGGGAGCCTGGTCTTCAACGAAACCCTTTGGTTGCCCAATCAGGATGTTGAACAAATTCGCGCTTTTAATCAGGCTTGCTTGAAGCATTTTGGGATCATTCAATCCAATGATGATTTGATCGATGTGACGGCTTGGAAAAATTGGTTGGACCAGCGGGGCTGGAAAATCACCTATTGCGAAAAGATAGAGGACTGTGCCCGAGATACTGACCGGAGAGGCTCCAATCGTCGATCGGAATGGTTTACCCGCTTGGGAAAATTATCCAGTCGTCTGAGTCAAGGTCATCGCCAGGAAGCCAAGGAATTACAACTTTTGGAAAAGCAGTTATTCCATCAGTATCCCCTACGTTTGAACGCTTATCTCTTTGTGGTGCAAAGGCTTGATTTTGGGAGAGACCAGAGATCTTAAGTTGACAGGTTTTTTCTCCAGGCCCCCCTCAAATCGCCAATTGGATGGACTGTAGTGATTGAAACAATTGGGGATGTCGAAAAACTTGTGGATACATCGCTTTGAACTGGGCTTTGGCCAAACGCGCATCTTTGGCTAAGTAAACTCTACCTCCATGTTGAATGACCATTTCATCCAAGCGCTCTAATAGTTGCAACGTTTTTTGACTTCGCTTAAAATCGACTGCCAAAGTAAAACCGGGCATGGGAAAAGAGATGGGTGCCGCGTGGGTACTTTCTTTTCCCATCGCTTTCAGGACACAGAGATTAGGCGTACAGTTGGCCGCTTGAATGGCCGTAAAGATTTGTCTTAGCCCTGCTTCTGCATTGGCAAAAGGAAGTACAAACTGATATTGCAATAAGCCTTTCTCACCGTATAAGCGATTCCAATTGCGAATGGCATCCAGGGGATAGAAAAAAGTATTGTAGTGAACGATTTGCTGCTCTGTCGATCGTCTTTTCCAGTGAAAATACAAGGTATTGAAAAGGCGAATGCTCCACGAGTTGAGCAGGAAAGCGGGTTGGTCAAAAGGAATATTGAGGCTGGGAGGTGGATGAACTTTGAGGGCTTGTTTTTGTAAGTCAGGGGGAGCGGCTTCGAAACCCAGGGCCTGTCCACTCGTCAATAGGGAACGCCCCAATCGCTCTCCTTTTTGTAAGCCATCGACCCAAGCGACCGCATATGACTGAGCGGCTTTTTTCTCCAAGAGTAAAAGCGTTTCACTAAGGTTAGAACAAGTACTTATTTCCTGTACAAAATAAGCGGTTTCGATGGGACGAAGTTGGAGACTGACTTCGATAATTACTCCGCTGAGTCCCATCCCACCGATGGTTTGGGCAAAGAAATCGGGGGAAGTTTGGGGCGAACAATGAACGACATGGCCGGACGCATTGATAACTTTTAGGGATACAATCCATTCCGCAAGGGCTCCGGCCCAGGTATGGTTTTTACCATGAACATTGGCCGCTACGGCGCCTCCCAAGCTGATGAATTTGCTGCCAGGTAAAACCGGTAGAATAAAACCACGGGGGATAATAAAATGTAGAAGTTGATCAATTAAGAGTCCTGCTTCTACGGTAATCATGCCTTGCTGCTCATCAAAATACAGGATTCGATTCATGGGGAGAACGCTGATCATCTTGGTTCCCAAGGCGCTATGCCCATAACACCGACCATTGCCCCGAGGGGTGAGGACTGCTGCTTGTTTGATTTGCCCTATGACTTCTTCTTGGGTTTGACAAGTCTTTAGCTCCCCCCTTATTTTTGGATATTTTCCCCAATTTGTAATCTCATCCATATATCAAGTAAGCAAAAGTAGTGATCCAAAAAAATAAGATGATTTGCATGGGGCGATCCGTCCAGAACAAAGTGGTTGGATCTTCCATTTTTTGTTGAACAAAAATCAACTGTAAATACCGTAAGATACCGAAAAAAACAAATAGGGCCGTCAGATAGAGAGAGGGACTTTGCATCCGCGCAATGGTCGCTTCATCCAGGCAATAGAAGACATAAGCCGCAAAAGTGGCGCTAAATCCAATCAACATGGAGCTGTTGTAAAGATCGAGCATTGGAGAGGAATCAATTCCTAGCAATAAGATATTGGATCTTTTTTTGGCCAGTGCAATAGAGAGCGTCAACAAAAAGACAACGACGATCATCCACTGTGAAATGGGAATCTCTACAACTGCTCCTCCCGCATAGATCCGCAATAGAAAACCCAGAGCAATGCAACTGACATTGACCAGTGGGATTTTTTTTAAGACCAGGGAGTAAGCAATATTGAGGATCAGATAAGCGAGGAGAAAAGGCCAAGCATTGGGAATCCAATAAAAAGAAAGCAAAGCCAATAGAAGCAAGCCGAACAATCCTATTTTGGCTTGATTGGGAGGAATCTGACCACTTGCTAGGGGACGATAACGGTTTTGTGGATGTTGTCGATCTGCCTCCAAATCCATTAAATCATTAAATAAGTAAACGGAGGAGGCCACCAAACAAAAAGAAATGAACAAAAGGTAGAGTGAAGGAGTTAGTAAATAGTCAACGCGCAATGCGAAGAAAGCAGGTAAAAAAACAAAAATATTTTTGACCCAATGCTTAACCCGAACCAAAGTCATAATTGCCTGTATACTTGTCATTTGCCCCGAAATAAAACCGAGAAATTTAGAAGACCAAATTAGGAATATTTTTCTTAATTTTGGTCGGTGATGAAGCGTATGAATGTTCTTTTTACCCATACCTATTTTCTTCAGGAAGATCCTAAAGAGCAAAAGATCAATAAACCCTATCCACCATTGGGCTTATTGTACTTGAGTGCTTGGCTCGAACAAAATGGTTATGACAACGAAGTCTTCGATGCTACTTTCTCCAATCCCCGTGCTCAAGAAGCATACATTCTCCAGTTCCAACCCAAGGTCATTGCTGTTTATGCCAATTTGATCAACAAATTAAATGTCATCCGTTTGCTGCGATTCATTCGCTCTCAGCGGTCATTAGACGATTGTTTGATCGTATTGGGAGGGCCCGATGTGACCTACAACGTTGAGAATTACCTGGCCATCGGGGCCGATGTGCTCATCATTGGGGAAGGAGAGCAATCGATGTTGGAGGTGGTGCAAGCGCATGAACGAGGCTTGAGTCCTCATTTTGGACACATTCCAGGTCTGGCTTACAGAGATGAACAAGGATCGATTATCAAAACGGTCAAGCGAGGCCATTTGCGTAAAATTGATGAGCTACCGATTCCCAATCGGCACAAAATTGATCTGAGTCATTACCTTGAACTTTGGAAAAAACACCACGGGAAAAGTTCGATTTCCATCAGTACTCAACGGGGCTGCCCCTATACTTGTCGTTGGTGTAGTACCGCTGTTTATGGGCAATCTTATCGAAGACGGAGTCCAGCAAAAGTAGTGGAAGAAATGATTTCGCTCAAAGCGCGATACGATTTCGATCAAATTTGGTTTGTCGACGATGTATTTACGGTAAGTCATAAATGGTTGGGGGCCTTTCGAGAGGCTTTGCAAGAAAAGCAGGTCAAGATTCCATTTGAATGCATTACCCGTGCTGACCGCCTAACGGAAGAGGTCGTCAAAGTGCTCAAAGATTGTGGTTGTTTTCGCGTTTGGATTGGAGCGGAAAGTGGTTCCCAACGGATCATCGATGCCATGGATCGGAGAGTAAAAGCCACCCAGGTACAAGACATGATTATTGCTGCACGTCAAGAAGGCATTGAAGCTGGCACCTTTATCATGTTGGGATATCCCGGTGAGACCCAAGAGGATATTCGACAAACTTTAAATCATTTGTGTAGAGCCAATCCCGACTGGTTTACCATTACAGTGGCCTATCCCATTCGGGGGACCAGCCTCTACCAGGACGTCAAAGAGAAACTGATTGACGAACCCGATTGGTTTGAAAGTACCGATCGGGATTTGGACTTCGAACGCACTTATCCCCGAAAATACTACGATTACGCAGTACGCTGGGTGGTCAATGGAGTGAATTTACACAAGCAGAAACTGCAAGGCAATACCTTTAGTTTATTGGCGCTCAAGTTGTGGATCAAGATCAACCTTGCACAGCTGATCATGTGGTGTTACCGTACAAAACAATCGGCTCATGGAGTTTTTGGAAAACTACCCGAAACAAGAGAAACTATTCTTCCTGACCCCCGAAAAGGATCAGTTTGAAAAAGCCTACCTGGAAGTTCGTGAAAAAGAGGGACGGATTTATCCAGACGAATGGGTGACCCAACTGCCTCAACTCCCTCCAAACCATCCCCAACATCAGGAATGGAAATTAAGACAATGGAATACGGATCGCTTGCTACAATATTTCCAGCAATTCAAGCCACGTAAGGTTTTGGATTTGGGCTGTGGAAATGGTTGGTTGACCCACCAATTGGCAGCACAAGATGCAGTAGAAGTGCTGGGGCTAGATGTCAATAAATTAGAACTTCAACAAGCCAGTCGATTGTTTGCCAGCGAGCATTGCCACTTTGCTTATGGCGATATTTTTGTCGACGTCTTTCCCGCTCAATATTTTGATGCCATTGTTTTGGATAGCTGTGTGCAGTATTTTCCCGACTTCGACCAACTCGTCAATCGCCTGCTTGCGCTGTTGCAACCAAGGGGGCGCATTCACATTTTAGACAGTCCGTTTTACAAAACTCAAGGCATTGCAGCAGCGCGACAACGAACCAACCAGTATTACCAAAATACCAGTTCGGGGGCAATGGTCCATCACTATTTTCATCATACTTGGGAAGACCTACAGCCTTACACTTACCGCCTTCAATATCAGCCCAACGCTTTGCGCGCGCGCTTGCGACGCAAGTTCATGGGGCAGGGGAGTCCTTTTCCCTGGATCGTCATTTTACCAAAAAAATAACCATGAGTAAAAAGCAAAAGATTCGCCAAAAAATACTTTGGATAGAGGTACTGCTGATCTCGGCCTGCCTGTTGCTTTACGGTATCGACTTTTTGCTGGGTGATGGAGATGGGATTATTGACCAGTTGAGCTTTAACCCCTTACTCTTTTTTCTAATTTGGCAAACGGTCCTGTTGCCCATTTTTTTGATGACCAGTCAGCGTGAAAAGATCGTTGGCCTTGGCGTGTTTTTGTTCTCTGTTATTTTTTGTCTATTCATTGTTGAGTTTTTTTTGGATGTCGTTTTGGCGAAGTCCAGCTCTACGGTAATTGAATCCCATGGAAATCAAGTCATCTACTCAAGATACGATTCCATCTATTTTAAAAACTACCTGCCCAATCGTTCTTTTGTTACTCACTTGAAGGAAGGGGAAGTATTGATCAGTATTCTCAATCGCATCAACAGCCAAGGCATTCGTGGACCTGAAATTGGTGCTAAAAAAGAGAGGGAGCAGCGGACCATTTTACTGGGGGATTCTTTTTTACAATCGGATGAAGTGACTTATGAGCAGTCGATTGGTCAGCAATTGGAATTGTTGTTGGGGGATTCCAGTCGGGTCATTCAGCATGGCCAACCAAGTTGGTCTCCACTCTTAGAATTCAATTGGCTGTTGCGAAAAACTCCGATCCTTCACCCTGATCGGCTCGTCTTGTTTTTGTATTATAATGATTTCTTTCATGGCAATTCGGTTGGAGATGCGGGATATACTCCTTATGCTCGGTTCGATGCAAAGGGCTATCCCCAATCTTTTGTTTTTGATGATGTGAATACTCCCAAGCGACGTAACCTTTGGACTCATTTTTTAGAAAGAATGAGCTATCTGTCGATCTGGCGGCGCGGACTAGATGTATATCGTCGATATGTTTTGCATCAGCAAATTCCTGCTTCCGAGATGACGACTTTACTCACCATGTCTGCTCAAGACTTTGAGGGCCAGACCATTTCGGCTTACGAAAGGTCGAATCTGTATTTCAATAAAATCCTAGGAAAATTATCGGTGCTACGAGATACCACAATTTGGGATCAAGCTACTCGAAAACGAGTTGCTCTGACCGAACACTACTTGGAACGCATGCATCACTATCTGAAGCATCGCAATATCGAATTGGTGATTGCCCTGATTCCTAGCCCCTGGCAATTGTCTGACGAAAATAAAGCGGGCAAAAAGTTTTATGATTTGACGGATTACCAATTTCCACGGGGAGGTTTGGAGCAAGTGTTAGAAACTTTTTGTCAACAAAATCAAATCCCATTTTGTCCGCTCTATCCTGCCTTCAAAGCATTCGATGCTCAGGACACCAGTCCCCTTTATTATGATCAAGACGGCCATTGGACGCCCCGGGGGCATCGTTTGGCGGCAGAGACCCTTGCCCATTTTTTCAATACCTTAAGCCCCAAACCAAATGGAGTTGAATAGACGCTGGTTTTGGCTTTTGTTTGCCCTGCTTTTCTTTTGGCGGTTCTTGCATTGTGGTGCTGAGCTCGACCTGCCCCATGATTGGCGCCAGGCCGATACGGCCTTTTACATCTGGGATTTTTACCAAAATGGAATCGATTTATTCCAGCCAGCAGTCTGTTGGATGGGACCCTCGGAAAATGTCATTCTGGAGTGTCCGCTGCCCGAGGCCATGGTTGCTGCTTTGTACTGGTGGTTTGGCGAAAATTTGTTTGTTGCTCGGTTGGTCTTTTTGCTCTTTTTCTTGGGGGCGCTTTACTATTTCTACCAAATTACTTGTTTGTTGTGGGAGCTTCAATGGGCCCGCTGGGCGACGATCGTGTATTTGGCTTTGCCTTTGTCTTGGTTTTATTCTCGTGCCATCCATATTGATTTTTCTGCCATTTTTGCGGCCCACGCCATGTTGTTTTACTATCTACGTGGCATTCAAGAAAGACGAAGTTTGGATCTCTTTTGGAGTAGTCTGTGGGCCATTTTTGCCTTTTTGATCAAAGCGCCTTACGCCTTTTATTTTGCACTGCCGATGCTGGTTTTTGCTTTCTCTCAGCAGGCCTTTTGGTGGATGATACAACGAGCGATTTTTTTTGGCTTACCCATTATGCTTTTTGTAATTTGGCAACAGTATGTTTATCAAGTCAATGGTCAAGCTCCGGATTGGGATTACATTCTCCACTATCGAAAGTTTAACAATAACAATCATTGGTATTTTGGACATTGGAGTAGACTGTATCTTCGGTGTTTTTTCACCTTTTCGGTCCTGGTAAAAAGT
>JBCCSR010000060.1:0-11989 GCA_039199865.1 Bacteroidota bacterium | reverse complement strand
TATGTTTGAGGCACCTTATACATAAAAGCATTGTCTGCTCGGAAATCTCCCATGACCGCCATTGGCGTGACGGAGGCGTGCTGGTAAAAATAAGCCGCATTCAAGACCCCAGCATAGTCGGTCAATGATCCTGAACTGGCAATATTTGTTGGAAATTGATCCAGGTCATTGTTGCATGCTGTTGTAATCAACAGCATGCCAAACAGGAATAGGATAGATAATTTTTTCATTATTTTTAATATTTAAAAATTAACATTGAGACCAAAAGTAAAACTCCTCACTACCGGACTGGCACCTACTTGTACGCCATAAGTTGTTGGTCCTAAATAACCACTATTGGTAATCTCTACTCCCTCTGGATTTAATGAAGTGTAATCCTCTCCCATTAAATAGAGCAAATTGGTACTGGCCAAATAAACTCTTGCGGAGGCTAAACCGACCTTGCGGGTAAAGTCCGGAGAAATCGTATAACCGATGGTCAAATTTCTCAAAGCGATGTAAGAAGCATCTTGGATCATCGCATCGGTTTGATCTCTGTTTCGATCATAGGGCAACCCATTGTGGTCGGCCAAACCATCTCCATCCGCATCAAAATCACTACGTAGTGCCCGTCCCCATTGTGAGCCGTAATAAAGTGGATCAATATTGTAAACATCTCCTCCCTGAGCTCCTTGGAATTGCATCGACAAATCAAATTCTTTGTAAGTCACTTGAGTGTTCAAGCCCCAATAAAAATCAGGCGTATTTTGGCCGATCTTCACCAGATCTCCACCTTCCTCAACTGTTCTTGTTGCATCGATGACTCCATCGCCATTTTGATCTACTACGTAACTGTATCCACTTTCTTGTCCTGCATACTCCAATGGGTTGGAGAGATATTCCATTTCAACCAATCCAGCCGTTTCTATTCCCCACATTTCACCAATTTGTCCTCCCACATAATTTCTAAATACCGGACCTCTACCACTCTGTCCGTAAATGGTAGGCGCCAATTCTTCCAAGTCTCCCAAACTCGTAATTTCCGTGTTAACGGTAGAAAGGTTCGCCCCAACATTCCAACGGAAATTGCCCCTGTTAATTACTGTCGCCCCCAGCTCCAACTCCAATCCGGAGCTCGTCACATCACCAGAATTCAATGCAATGGCGGTCGTCCCCAACACCTCGGATACACTTTGTTCAATCAAAATATCTTCGATGTCGGAGGTGTAATAATCCAAACCTATTCTAAAGCGATTTTCCAGAAAACCTAGATTGATCCCGTAGTTCGTCTCCGTATTCGTTTGCCAAGTCAAGTTGGGGTTGGCAATATCCGATGGAATGAGGAACCCCGTACCCAATACAGTAGCTTGAGGATTTAAAAGACTCAATGCACTGTACGCTCCTAGGAAAGCAGTCGTTCCTAAAGATCCCCGGCTAAATCGAAGTTTGAATTGACTGATGGGATCTAGGTTAAAAAAGGATTCATTGTGTATATTCCATCCCAGAGAAACGGCTGGAAATACCTCGTATCTATTGTTTGTACCGAATCGAGAATCACCATCTCTTCGTAGAGATACTGACGCTAAATAACGATTGTCAAAAGCATAGTTGATTCGTCCAAAAACACTGCGTCTCGAAATGGTCTCCTCTCTTTCCGTTATGGAAACATCAGCAGGATCCAAAAGGGCAAAATTAAATGGCTGGCCGAAAGGTACATTGGTTCCTCTCAAAGTAATTCCGTTGATGTAGAAATTCTGAAACTCCAATCCAACTACTGCAGATACATCATGCTGGCCAAAAACTTTCGCATAATTCAAAGTCGTTTCACTCAATACAGAAGATCGCTTGACATCAATTTGATCCAAGTCGGTTTGATCAGTTCTTGCCCTGGAGTCTGCCTCAAGTCCTTGAGAATAAAGCTCTCGTGTGTCTCTAATATCTCCTCCTAATACCGTTTTAATATTCAAGCCCTCAATAATCTGGTATTGTAAATAAGCATTGACATTACCAAAATAGGTTCTCTCCAAACGGTCTGCATTATCCAGTTTCGTTGCGGGGCCAGCATCTCCAGATCCACCAATGCCATTACCACTTCTTCCATAATGCCAGTCCTGCGCCGTCATGCCTGGCTCCAATGTATATATACTGTTGTTCCAAGGGGCATCCCCTCCTCTAAAACCAGAATCGAAGGAGGAAAGTCCTAACAACTGTGCTTGCTGATCCAGTTCTTGAACAAATGCAATAGAGGCTTCCGTATGGTAAACTGGATGAACGCTATAGGCTCTCATGAGATCCCTCATGTCATGAGCAACGATATCTCTATCCCCCACGAACCCGTTGATATTTAATCCAGCTTTGAACTTTTCTCCTAATTTGGCATCAAGATTCAAACGTGCGTTATACCTTTCAAAGCCTTGAGTAATGACCACACCCTCGGTTTTCAAATACCCAACGGAAGCAAAGTAACTGACATCATCCGTACCTCCACTGATGCTCAAATCATGATTGGTACTGTAGCCAGTTTGAAAAAGCCAGTCTTCAACGGCAACCACGTCAGGTGAATTTTTATAGCCATTCAGTCTGTAATTGTAAACCTCTTGGTCTAGCTCAGAGATATTGAAAATACCATTGGCTACATTTGTTTCGATGGTGTTCGCCCATTCTCCGGCAGTCGGATTGATATTGTCCCTCACGTATCTGCTAGAAGTACTGACATAGGCGTTGTAACTAATATTGGGCCTTCCCGATTTTCCCTTCTTGGTCGTCACCAGGATCACACCATTGGCTCCTCGCGAACCATAAATGGCGGCAGAAGCAGCATCTTTAAGTACTTCCAAACTTTCAATATCGTTTGGATTGACGGTCGCTAGACTTCCAGAGATCGGATAGCCATCCACTACAATCAGGGGATTCGAATCTCCTGAGATAGAAGAAGCAGCTCGAATTTGAATTTTGGGATCTGCGCCAGGTTCTCCATCTTGATTTTGGATCAAGACGCCTGCCAGCTTACCTGCCAAAGCATCATCTGCACGATTGGCCTGAATGGCAGCAATATCTGCCCCTTCTATTTGAGCAATTGCTCCCGTATTGTGCGATTTCTTTCGAGCCCCATAACCGACCACCACCACTTCGTCAAAAACGGTTACATCTGCTTCCAAAACAATACTGTAATTACTGGTGGAGCCAATGACCAACTCTTGCGGCTCATAGCCAGTATAGCTAAAAACCAATATCGAACCTTCGCCGGCATCAATGGTAAAATTACCTTCCACATCCGTAATGGTACCAGTAGTTGTTCCTTTAATGATGACCGCCACTCCGATCAGTGGAGCCCCGTCATCAGCCGAAGTAACCTTGCCGGTAATGGGCTTGTCGTCTGGCATAGCATGCTCATTCCCGCTCAAAATGGTGGGAATCCAGAGCAAAATCGCCAAAAGGCCAATGACCTTACAGGGATTGCTAAAATGATTTGTTAATTTTGTGAACATAATTTTTTATTTAAATTTTACTTATTTGGCTCACTTGGTTTTAGGGTGAGCTTTTTTTGTCAATTTTTGACAAGGGAATTCCAGCCAAAGCAGGTACACTTTGAATAACTGAACAAAACACGTAAGATTTACAAGTGAAATTTTGTCAAAAAGAGAGCGCCTTAGTTATCTGTAAAAAAGACCAAAGCGATTTAGCTTGAGTTAGGTAATTTGGTGTGTTGTTTCATACAAAAAGTAAATTTTATTTTTAGGGAATAATTGCGCCTTACCGTTTTTGCATACTGCCCAGATCTCAGCAAACGCCTCCATTGTATTATCCATTTTTTAGGGCTTGACTATAGTCAAAGACATCCTTTAAATGGGTACGCATCGCAACTGCTGCCTCATCGGGTTGTTGTGCAATAATGTGGTTTAAAATAATTTCATGTTCTTCCAAAGCCCGGTGAGAACGACCGTCCTTACAAATGTCCAGCTTGAGAAAGTTATTGATAATGTCAGGCGTGATGATCAACATCAGGGATTTTAATACCGTATTTTTACTGGCTTCCGCAATTCTTAGGTGAAACATCAAATCTTCTTCCACTGCCTGTTGATTCAGCTTGACCTTGGTCACGTAGGCATCCAAAGCACTCTTAATGTCTCTGATGTCTTCATCCGTTCTTCTTAATGCGGCTAGCTTTGCCGACTCTGTTTCCAACAAAACTCTGGTTTCAACCAAAGAACCAAAATCACTATTTTCAATTTTCAAAACGTCCATGATCAAGCCCTCTAAGGCTGCAATCCCTATTCCTGCGACTATCGTTCCGCTCTGAGGAAGTGTTTTTAAGATGCCATAGAATTCCAGTTTTTTAATGGCATCTCTGACATTACTCCGGCCTACGCCCAACTTTTCTGCTAATTTGCGTTCTGGTGGCAACTTATCTCCGGGATTAAGTTGTCCAGAAATGATCAATTCACGAATTTGTCGTATGATTTTATCAACCGGTGATTCTATTTTGATCTGCTCGAAATTGTTCAGTAAGTTAAAATTTGACATCGTCTTTTTTTATTGTAATTTTGGTTGACTGGTAATTGGTTGACCAATTTTGTTTTTCAAAATTATCATTAATTTTCATTCCCCAAAAATTTTTATCACTTTTTTTCCATAAATCCTGATATCAACATGAATCGATTGACTACTCTTGGCGAATTTATTATTGAAAAACAAGCTGATTTTCCCTACGCGAAGGGAGAGCTGAGTCGACTGCTTAGCGCTATCCGATTGGCCGCAAAAGTGCTCAATAGCCAAATCAATAAAGCGGGTCTAGTGGATGACATTCTGGGAGGGCTTGAAAAACAAAATGTACAGGGCGAAGAACAAAAGAAGCTAGACCTTTACGCCAATGAAGTATTTATTAATGCGTTAAAAGCCCGAAATGAAGTTTGTGGCATCGCTTCCGAAGAAGAGGAACGCTTTATTGTTTTCGAAAATGAAGCGGGTCTCAATGGAAAATATGTGGTACTAATCGACCCCATCGATGGTTCTTCCAACATAGAAGTGAATGTATCCATTGGAACGATCTTCGCTATCTATCGCCGTGTTTCCAAGATCGGGACTCCCGCCACCACGGAAGATTTTTTGCAGAAAGGAGCACAACAGGTAGCTGCGGGTTACATCATTTTTGGTTCGTCAACCATGTTGGTATTTACCACGGGAAATGGTGTCAATGGCTTTACTTATGATCCCAATGTAGGAGTCTTTTATTTGTCTCATCCAGCAATTAAAATTCCAATATCGGGTCTCATTTACAGCGTGAACGAAGGTAATTATGCCTATTTTGCTTCCAATGTCCAGGCGTACATCCAATATTGTAAAAGCGTAGATCTAGCCACCAATCGTCCCTACACCAGTCGTTATATCGGTTCCATGATCGCCGATTTTCACCGCAACATTCTCAAAGGTGGCATTTATATGTATCCCGCTACCCTTCGTGCTCCTGAGGGCAAACTTAGGTTGCTGTATGAGTGCAATCCAATGGCTTTTCTAGTAGAACAGGCCGGAGGCAAAGCGTCGAATGGTTCGCAACGTATTCTAGATATTGTACCCACTGAATTGCATCAGCGAACACCCATTTTTGCCGGATCAGTAGAGATGGTGACTCAATTGGAGGCCATGTTTTGAAACCAATCAGTGGAGAGCCATTCACAACATTCCATTCGAAAGGAATCACAAAGTCCCTCTCTCCTTTCCTAAATAACAACCAACTAACAAATTAAGCACCTTCGTTAAGCCTCAATTTTATCAAAGCTACTTCTCCAAGCGTCGAGGTAGAAAGTAGACGACCATAAAATGTTAATCATTGCTGGAATGGACCTAAAAAGATCAGTTAACACTTTTTTGTTATGGTATCATTTTTGGCAACAACTCAATGATCTAATTTCACATCCCCACCCAGGTCGATCCCCCTTCGCAAACTAATAATTAAGTACCCTCCATTCATTAATCTCACTTTTTATCGAGGCTGTTTTTCTTGGCTAAGCACATTTGAAAAACAGAGCATCACTAAAGTGTTGATTATTGGCTGGAATGGACTTAAAGCAATAATTCTTTAGCTCGAAAATCACCTAAATGACGCATTTTAAACATTTACTTACTGTCTTTTTCTGCCTCTTTTCTCTTTATTCATCATCGGCTTTTAATAGCGATGACAATTGTGAAATGTTCAATATTCATATTATCGAACAAAGCCCTATTCTATGCTTTGGCCAAGCCAGTGGAGGCTTGGAAGTACTGATCGAAAACGGAACCGCTCCTTTCCAAATTACCTGGAGTCATGGCGATAACAAGGCTTTCATCAGTGGCCTTTTTGCAAACCAATACTTCGTAGATGTCTTCGATGCGCAGGGCTGCCATGCCACTGCTTTTTACGATTTATTGGAACCTGAACCATTCTATTTGGAACCAAGCACCAGTGCAGAATCTTTTCCCGGTGCCAATGATGCCTGGGCAACAGTGGAGGTACTTTCCGGGGGAGTTCCACCTTATCATTTTCAATGGAGCGATGGAAGTACTCAAAATAATTTGACCAATGTCAGCAATGGCGATTACGATCTAACGATCACGGATGCCACAGGTTGCCAAGAGTATCTTTTAGTCAGTATCGGTGATGGTGGTGGTCCGGCTCCTTGTGATCCCATTCTGGTGGATATCCAAGCCATTCAAACCATCGCTTGTTTTGGTGACGATTCCGGTGCCTTGCAAGCTTTTGTTAGTGGAGGAACACCTCCTTATTCTTTTGATTGGGGAATGGGCATTGACCTAGATTATATTGATTTCCTCTTTGCGGATATATATTACCTAGTGGTTACAGATATCAATGGTTGTACGGGAGAAGCCTTTTACGATCTCGAAGATCCTGCCCAAATGGTCCTTAACCCCATAACGCAAGCGGCTTCAGCACCAGCGGTCAATGATGGTATGGCCAGTGTAGAGGTTTGGGGTGGAATGCCGCCTTTTAGTTACGAGTGGAGTACTGGCTCTACTGATCCAATTTTATCGAACGTAGGCAGTGGAAATTACGAGGTGACGGTAACGGATGATGGTGGCTGTACTGCTTTCCTCAATCTCATGGTCCCACTCGATTCTGCCAATTGTAGTCTAACGGGTTTGATTCAAGAAAATAGTTCTGTTTCTTGCTCCGTGCCCGGCAACGGTGAGTTGGAAACGATCGTCAGTGGAGGAACACCTCCCTATCAATACCTTTGGAGTGATGGATCGACGAGTGCGGTGCTTTCTGGCTTGGAGGAAGGGTTTTACTTTGTAGATATTAGCGATGCCAACGGATGTGTAGTCCATTTAGACTATCACCTTTTGGGAGCTGAACCCCTCTGGATTTATCCCATCAGTGTAGAAGAGTACGCACCAGGGGCCGGAGATGGCATGGCAACGGTTGAAGTTTTTGGAGGGACCCCTCCGTTCAGTTTCCTTTGGGATACGGGCTCAACCAGTGATACTTTAACAAACCTAACTACAGGTATCTATGAGGTTACCGTAACAGATGCCAATGGTTGTATGGACTACTTCCCAATCGAGGTGGGCTTCAATTGCGGTTTTACCGCATCGATTAACGAAGTCCAATCCATTACTTGTTTTGATGGAGCAGATGGTATCCTTTCTGTTGATGTTAGTGGAGGTACTGGCCCTTTCACCTTTGAATGGTTTACTGGAGAAACGACTCAAACCGTTACCAATTTGTATTATGGCTTTTATGATGTACTCGTCACGGATGCTAACGGTTGCTCCTCTTTCGCTGAATATTTTTTAATTGACCCCGATCCATTAATTGCCATTACCAGTTCCAACAATGAATCCAGCAATGGGGCCAACGATGGAAGTGCTGCCGTAGAGGTTTTTGGAGGGCAAGCGCCATACAGTTATGCTTGGAGTACAGGTGCCATGGGTAATGAGATTACGGGTTTATCTTCCGACGCCTATGAAGTGACCATTACCGATGCCAACGGTTGCATGGATATTGCCGTAGTCTTTGTAGGCAATAGTGGTTCAGAATGTCTGGATCTTGATGTATTCATCTCTGTTGACTCCAATTACGACGGCTTTGACCTCAGTTGTTTTAGCGCTACGGATGCTAGTGTCAGTACCCAAGTATCGGGAGGAACCACTCCTTATAGTTATGCCTGGGACAATGGCGCCAATACCGACCAATTGAATAATCTGGGCTTTGGTTCTTATTTTCTAACGGTTACCGATGCCAACGGTTGTGTAGGATTTTCCGAAGTTACGATCATTCCACCGCCCAGCATGCTCGTGATTGCCGATGCAACCCCAGAGACCAATGCAGGGGCCAATGACGGCACGATAACGACCTACGCTTTTGGTGGCTCTGACAGTTACACTTACTTGTGGAATACCAGCGCGACAACGGCTAACCTCACCGGGTTAGCTCCAGGTGCATACACCATTACCATCACAGATTCTAACGGATGTACAGCCTCATTGAGTACCATCGTGGATGCTGCTAATCCCGATACCGATGGCGATGGAGTCGCCAATAGTGTCGACAACTGCCCGACCGTCAGCAATCCAGATCAAAGAGATAGCGACAACAATGGTCAAGGCGATGCCTGTACTTGTAATCCTGAGAATGCCAATTTGCCAACTGCTCCGGGGATTCACCGTGGGGCTTATTCTAGTACAATTAATGACTGGACCCACTATTGCTCTGCCGATGGTAAACTCTTGCTTTCTCTAGCTTTAGACAACACCGGAGCGGTCATTCCCGACGATGAGGTTCGCCTCGAAATTGGTGCAAGCACCACATCTTACTATACCGATAGTGTTGGATTTATTGCCAATGGTGTTGGAGGGGTCTTTATCAATCGCAATTGGGATGTGCGTCCAACGACCCAACCCAATAGTAATGTTCCCATCCGTTATTACTTCCTCAATTCTGAGTTTGAAGAACTCAACACCGAATTGGCGAATTACAATTTGGCGCCTATCCCACTAGTTACCGATATGCAATTCTTTAAAATTACGGATGCCAATTTGGGTATTTTCCCACCTTTGCCTTCTGTTCCACCACAATCTCTAGAACTGGTATCGCATGGCGCCAATCGTGGCATCAATACCTGGACACATAGCAATCACGGCTCCGTTGATCACATTGCCGAATATGAAGTGTATTCCTTCTCTGGTGGTGGCGGCGGTGGTGCCGAAGGTGGTCAGGCACTTCCCGTTGAATTGGTTGACTTTACTGGACAAGTGGAAGGTGATGATGTTCGTCTATCCTGGATTACAGCAACTGAGCAGAACAACAGAGGTTGGGAAGTTCAGCGGATGACTGCGAGAGGCGACTGGGAAAGCATCACTTTTGTGAGTGGTCACCTAAATAGTCGCATCAAACATCACTATCAGATTACCGATAACAATCTTCGAGATGGTTTATATTATTACCGACTGGTTCAATATGACCTGGATGGAAAATCCACTATCTCTCCGGTTGTTGCTTTACGAGTAAATACTTTTGCTCCTCAACCCATCCTCTATCCCAATCCCGTGCTTGACGAACTGTCGATCCAACATGCCAAAGGGCCTGTTCATATTTACAATAGTGTAGGTGCATTGGTTCGAAGTATTGAGCTTTCTGATACGTCTACCATTCAAATGGGAGACCTAAAAAGTGGTCTGTACTTTGCGGAACTGACTGGCCTAGATGGAAGTCAGCAAACCTTAAAATTTTACAAGATCGCCCCTTAAACAATACAAAATATAAGAGACTCATCCCGGGCTTTCATAGAGAGCTCGGGATTTTTTTGTGGTGGGAAGGATGTGGTGGTTGCGTAGCTATGCTACGAGATTATTCAACTTGTTCTGCATGAGGAACTGCTTCTAAAAACGACAAAACCCTTACAAATGAATCATTTGCAAGGGTTTGCTCTCTTATTTGGAGGTCGCGAGCGGATTCGAACCGCTGTACAAGGTTTTGCAGACCTCTGCCTAACCGCTCGGCCACGCGACCATTTCTTGTTTGCGGAATGCAAATATAAGGGATTTTTCTATTTCCCGCTGTTTTTTTTAGGCTTCTACGAAAATTTCGCGCGCTTGTTTCCTTTTGACTTAGCATTTATACCCAACTAACGCTATATTCGCCTTGCAAATTCATTTGGCCAAGCCTTTTTACTTTTAAGACAATCCTCTTTCTGAGCATATGAGCACAACATCATTTCCATATCAGGATCTACCCCAAGCGGGACAAGCCGTCGTTCAAAGATTTAAGGTGCTTTCTCAGCAGAAAGTTGAGGTATTCAGTGCTCCGGCACGAATCAACTTAATTGGAGAGCATACGGATTACAACCTCGGTTTTGTTTTGCCGGCTGCCATCAATCGACGGTTGTATTTTGCGTTGGCCTTTGGGAGAAAAGAAGGGTATTTGATCGATGCGCACAACTTGCAAAAGCAAGTTCAAATCAACTCGACAAAAGATCCGGCCCCCAAAGCCCTGTGGGCCAAGTACTTTCATAGTATGCTGGGCTTATTAGAAGAAAAAGGCCATAGCATTCCTCCCCTGACTTGTGTATTTGGTGGTGATATTCCCATTGGTTCAGGACTCTCTTCTTCCTCGGCTTTAACGGGTGGATTCATTTATACGCTAAACGATTTGCTGGGCTGGTCTTTAAATCGGGTACAAATTGCCCGGCTTGCTCAGGCGGCGGAACACCGAGTGGGCCTCAACTGCGGAATCATGGATCAATATGCAGTCTTGCATGGCAAAGCCAATCAGGTCATCCAACTCGATTGCCGAGAAGTACAGCATCAATACTTTCCATTAGATCTTGGAGATTATCAACTCGTTCTCTTCAACAGTATGGTCAGCCATTCACTGGCTGATTCCGCTTATAATGATCGAAGAAAAAGTTGTGAGGGGGTCGTGCAGACGATTCAGCTAGAGGAACCAAGCATCCAATCGGTTAGGGACATTGATTTTGCTCTGTTGGAAAAACATCGAGCAAGGCTTTCGCCGACTGACCATCAACGCGTTTTGTTTGTATTGAAAGAAAATGAGCGTGTACAAGCAACTACCCAGGCACTAAAAGCAGGCGAATTGGAACAGGTGGGGCAATTGCTTTATCAATCTCATGAAGGCCTCAGCAAAGATTACGAAGTGAGTTGCGAGGAATTGGACTTTTTGGTCAACTGTATTAAAGGGAGCCCCGGAGTTTTGGGTTCACGAATGATGGGAGGCGGTTTCGGTGGCTGTACCATCAACCTGATTCACAAAGATCAACTAGAAGAAACGGCCAACAAGGTCCGAGAACATTATCTACAAAAGTTCCAAAAAGTACCCGAAATGCATATCGTAGAAGCGAGTGAAGGCGTAAGAAAAGAAAGGCCTTAAAACCCTTAATGCGCTGATGAAATTAGCCGCCGCACAAATCCAATCCCGCCCCGGAGCGATCGACTTCAACTTAGCTGAACACCTCCGTTGTACTCAGCTGGCCACTCAATTGGGGGCACAACTGATTCTCTTTCCCGAAATGTCGATCACTGGTTACGTCAAAGCTAGAGCAACAGCACTCGCCTTCGTTCCCATGGATGATCGAATTTTACCATTGAAGCACCTCGCTCAAAAACAAAATATCATCATCATTGCCGGAGCACCAATCCGACATCAACAACAATTGTACATTGGCTCCTTTGTGCTATTCCCCGAGCATTCAATACGCTTTTATACCAAACGCTATGTACATCATACGGAAGCCGATTACTTCCAGTCCTCTTTTGATCACAATCCAACGATTGACTTGGAAGGCCAAAAAATGGGTTTGGCCATCTGTGCCGATATCAATCATCCCGAGCATCCACAGGCACTAAAAGATTTGGGTTGTACCTTCTATCTCCCCAGCATATTCGACACGGAGGAGGCCGTCAAAAAAGCCCATCGCTTATTGCCTCAATATGCCCAGACCCATCGGATGCACGTACTGATGGCCAATTTTTACGGACAGGCAGGCGCATTAAAAGC
>JBCCSR010000059.1:0-12120 GCA_039199865.1 Bacteroidota bacterium | reverse complement strand
TCACCTTGCTGGAGGCGTTGATTTTGGGTCCAATAATCGAGAAAAGAGACCTTACCGGCAATCTCTGCCCGCAACACATATTGCAACTCCCAATCCCGAATGGCTTTCTTCAACATATTGAAAGATTGAATGGCTTTGCGCAAGAGTATTTTTTCTTCCTTCGTCCGATTGAGCTCCGTATCTTGCAAAGATTGTTCTACCTTGCCAATCGCCTCACGCGTTTGAGAAATAGACAATTGACTGTTTTTAAAATTCCGCTCCGTTTGGACTTGTTCTAGCTGTTGTTGCTGAAAATCTTGCTCGGAGAGGAGGCCTTGTTCAAGCAATTGTTGTTGGCGGAATAACTCCTTTTTTTTGATGTTCAATTCAGAAACATACAACTGTTGTTGCTGCTCCAAATTGATCAGTTGACGATTCAATTCCCCTAAAGTATTTTGGTTGGCGAGTGCCGCATTGGCCAAAGGTTGCCAACGTTTATTAAACGTGTACTGATTGTAATTATTTTCAAAAACTGCAAAGGCAGCTTCGATATCCCCTAAAATCAACAAGGGCAATTGATCCACGGGAAAGGCAAAATCGTGCTTGCCCACCTCTATCTGCATGACCTTCTCTTTGAGTAAAAATACGTCCGCAAAATGAGCAGGATTTTCGATAATCGCCAAAGGGCTCCCCTGCTCTACTTGCTGATTATTCTCGACAAACAAGGTATCGAGCTTTCCCGCAATCTGAGCATACTCGTGGTGAGGAGGTTGCAGGGTACTGATCATCGCTTCCGAAGGAATAATGTCTGGATACTTGATCCAAAAGGATAGCCCCATGACGCCCAAAATGAGGAAAAAGATCAAGGTATTGCCCCAGAGGATCATCCAATTGGGAATGGCCGTTAAAATATCCTGTACCTCTTCACTACGAATACTTAAATTATTTTGGATGGGCATAGCAGTTGATTTAGCAGTACAAACAATGGAATCATTTTCAGCAATTTTTATTGTCCTAGTTCCAATTGATTTTTGACGAGTTGATAGTATTTCCCTCTTTTTCGAATGAGCTCTTCGTGGTTTCCGAGTTCAGCAATTCGTCCTTGATCGAGTACGACGATTTGGTGAGCATTCTTGACGGTGCTCAAGCGATGTGCGATGATCACCGCAGTACGATTTTTAAAAAGTGTATTGAGGTTTTCCATAATCACTTTTTCATTGTTGGCGTCTAAAGCGGAGGTGGCTTCATCAAAAAATAAAATTTGCGGATCTTTGTAAATGGCGCGTGCGATGAGCAAACGCTGTTTTTGACCAACACTGATGCCCACTCCTTCATTGCCAATTTTGGTATTATAGCCGTAAGGAAGATGCTGAATAAATTCTTCAATATTCGCCATCTTAACGGCGTAGGCCAATCGATCTTGATCGATGTAATCAATGCCCACCGCAATATTTTTAGCAATGGTATCATTGAAAATAAATCCCTCTTGCATGACTACCCCGCAGTAGCTTCGCCAAGTAGAATGGGCAATGCGATTGAGCTGAAAATTATTGATGAGAATACTGCCCTCCTGTGCTTCGTAAAAGCGGAGTAGTAATTTCATCAAAGTCGTTTTACCACTACCACTGGTACCGACGATTGCCGTGATTTTGTTGTTGGGAATGCTAAAAGTCAAATGGTGCAGCACGGGTTCTTTGGCACCAACGTAACGAAAGGAAATGTCCTTGAGATGAATATTGATATCCGGAGGCAACTGGCTGATCATTGTCTTTCCTACCTTTTCCTCCTCTTCCCGATTGTGTACTTCCCCCAATCGATCCAAGGCAATTTGAGTATCCTGCACATCTCGCATAAAGGTAATCATCTGTTGAATCGGTGCATTCAATTGTCCGACAATATAGGTGATGGCCAACATCATCCCCAGGGTAATTTGGCCATCGATCACCAAGGTGGCTGCCAGAATGGTGATCAGCATATTTTTCAATTCATTGATAAAGTCAGAACCGATACTTTGGCTTTGTTCAAGCGCTAAGCTTTGGGTAGCAATTTTAAACAAACGCACTTGCAAAAACTCCCAATTCCAACGCATTCGCTTTTCTGCATTGTGCAACTTGATTTCCTGCATCCCATTGATCAATTCGATGACCTTGCTTTGTTCGTCACTCGTTTGTGCAAAGCGCTTGTAGTCCAAGTCCTTTCGTTTTTTGAAAAAGAACAAGACCCAAAGGAAATAAAAGGCGCTCCCAAAAAAGAAGACCATAAAAATTTGCCAACTGTAATAGGCCATCACCCCACCAAAAATGATCAGATTGACCAAAGAAAATAAAACGGAAAGTGAAGAACTGGTCATCAAGCGTTCAATGCGTTGATGGTCGTTAATTCTTTGAAGCAGATCTCCCGTCATCCGTACATCAAAGTAGGCAATGGGCAATTTCATCAGCTTAATAAAAAAATCGGAGACAATGGAAATGTTGATTCGCGTACTCAAATGCAGGAGAATCCATCCACGAATGACTTCCAAAGATGCCTTTCCCAAGTACAAGAACAACTGGGCAAATAAAATCAAATAAATGAAATGAAGGTCCAAATTTTTGATGCCGACATCAACGACGCTCTGGGTCAAAAAAGGAAAGATGAGTTGCAGTAAACTGCCCGCCAACAAACCAATACACAATTGAAGAATGAATCGTTTGTATTGAAAGAGATAGCGAAAGAGAAAATTGAAATTGTAATTGACTTCCGACTCAAACTCTTCTTCAAAAAATTTGGCCGTCGGTTCCACCAGCAGGGTAATCCCCTCAGCAGTAGTCGGTCCAGCTCCTTCCCCAATCCACAGCTCAATAAAATTGTCGATAGAATAACTCAGTAGACCTCGGGCGGGATCGGAAACATAGACCTGATTCTTGGTAATTTTATAAACGACAACGTAGTGATTTTTGGTCCAATGGACGATGCAAGGCAAAGGCGCTTGACGTAGTGCCGTAAATGGTAATTTTGCGCCCAGAGAACGAAAGCCAATTTTCTCTACCGCATCACTCAAGCCCATCAAGCTACTGCCTTCTCGGGTAGTTTCACTCAGGTTACGCAGCTGTTGGGTTCCAACTACTTTACCGTAATGCTTGGCAATAATTTTGATACAGGTGGGGCCGCAGTCTTTGGCTTCAGCCTGCGTGTAAGCAGGAAATTTATGGATGTATCTAGAGCGCATTTAATAATTATCGTTGTGAAATCAGCGGAAAAACAAATAGATTGATCCCAGAACATTTAAGCAAACCCAAAATTAACTTAGCGTCAAACTTCAAAAGATTCTTAAGTAACAAAGCACAACATGCACCCCGAATTCTCGGTTTTACATTCGGGATGCAATAGGCCTTACGGCAAAATACAGTTTGATTCTGTTACTATGGATTATCCACAGAAGCTAGAGTGTATCCAGTAACAAACAGTGTGTGGGCATGGAGCACAGCATTGATAAGTGGGATTGCAACAGCGACCGCCACCATTGACTCCTTGCTGTTCATCTTTGTGTAATGACTGAGCACCATCTAGTTTTAGAATGTTCTTTAACATAGTAATTTTTTTTGAATTGAATTTTACTGCAAACATTTTAAGACACTCGCAGATTGCGTCTATCTTTCGCGAAAGGATGCCTTAACCAATATTCTGTAGCGGTTGATCTACTACTTGAATACCAGCATTTATTTCTTTCAGCAAATCATCTTTGAAATAAGCTAGATCTGCCAATTCATATTCTTTGGGATACTGATTGCCATTGAGGTATACGGCAGGAGTAAAGTTAATCTTGTTGTCATGCCCCCATTCCCGCTGCCAATCCAGCACGAGATTGTAGTTTTGGATTTCATCATCAGGGATCTTGGTTTGTGTTTGTAACCATGCAGAGTGGTCGGCATATTCGTCATAGAGTACATCCATCGCTTGACGACAAGCCGAAGGTCCTTGTTTTTGATAGATAAAAAGTAATTGGCTCAGCAGTTGATAATGCTCCTCTTCGGGCTGATTTGTATTTGTAGCAAATCGAATGGTGATTCCAAAATCCTCTTTGGCCCTTTGCAGTAATCGCTCTACGCCCTGATGTACCTCTCGACAGTAGCGACACTTGGGACTCGTAACGATAGTCAATTGAAGTTTGGCCTGAGGGTTGCCCAAAACAATTTCTCCGGGGAGGTCTATGTTTGTAGCAAGAGGAATACCATAGCGGTAGAAGGCCTTAAACACGGCATAGCTCCGCTTGAATTGCACCAATTTTAGTTCAGCCGTTTTCAATGCACTTTGCTTGCGCAAAATTTTACTTAACGAGGCCCAAGCCAGAGCAACCATGGTAAAAGTAGCCAACCAGTAAACAACTTCCTCCCAAGCAATACGCCAAGCCTCTAGCGAAGAAGGCAATAAAAGAGTAGACAGGGCTTGTAGCAACAAAACGGTTACGATCCCCAAGCAGAGTGGACACCACTTTCTGATAATTTGGGACTGATAGTAGAGCGAGTAAACAACAAACGGAAGCGCCCCCAGAGATAGTACCGCGACCAAAGCGGAAGCAGACTGTCCTACGAGGAAAAGCAAGAGCCAATGTAAGCTATACGTCGCAAAAGACAGCACACACAAATCGACCAATTTTACTTTTCCAAATAAGCTCGCCCCTTTGGAATGGAATACAGCATCACAACTCGTTCGTTCCGAAAGGTTGCACAATTGATTGGAAGTCGTGGATTGCCATCCTAGCTCGTACCGTACGATTAATAGACTGAGGTAGCCACCAATAAGGCTCAATGCAAAATGAAAGCCCGCAAAATAAGTGGCCTTTGACCAGACTAATCCAGCCATGATTAGAACAATAAACCCCCAGCCTACATGCTGCAAAAAATCGTACGACGTATTTTCCTTGACCTCCCGAGTTTGCTCATCCTTTTCAATGACCAACACAATTCCATTCCACTGCTTTAGGAATTGCGCCACTGCGATCATTTGCTTTTTTCTCGATTGATAGGTCACGTGTACACCGTTCTTTTGTCGTTCGATCAGCGTCAGGTGTTTGACTCCATCCACCTGAACCGTTGCCATAAACACCTTTGGCATTTGTTCTAATGTCGATGCTTCCGTCGGCAAGCGCAAAGCTAAATTGTTGATTTTAAAATGACTCAAAACATCGGTAAGGGAGTGCAAACTTGGATAAGAGGGATGGCTTTGTAACTGTAGTGCTAACTCCTCTTGATCAATTCGAATGTCATTTTTGTGCAATAAGCGATTTAGGAGATAATCAACTGCTTCTTTCATGTTGCGCATGTTTGTTCTATATCGTCGATCCAAGGAATTTGATCGTGAAGTTTAAATTAAAGTAGGACTTCTCCGGGCAACATGCAAGGCGTTTTTTATATGTGACAAGACTCATTTCATATTCGATGGCTTTTTGCACAAATTCGTTTTTCAGTCCATCAATGCCGATTGATTCGCCAGGCAATCAATCAAAAATTCGTTTCAAGACCATTTCTTTTTTGCGATTGGAGACGGGCACCTGTACATTCAGAGGAAAAATGAGCATACCTTGTTTATTGTAGCGCAGTACATGCCGCTTATTGACGATATACGATTGGTGACAACGAATAAAATCTTCTTCCGAAAGCATGGCCTCAATTTTCTTGATCGATTTTGCGATGATAATTTTTTCTACTTGCCGCGTGAAGATGGTGGTGTAGTTGCCGTCCGATTGACAATAGATGATATCGTCTTCGTAGATGGCGTAAACCGTATCAATCGTTTTGACGGTAATTCGTTTTCTATGATTCCTTTGCAAATAGCTATGCGACATTTCGAGGAGCCGCTTGATTTGATGCTCCCATTTTTCGTCAAAATGAGCAATGATTCTTTGGAGGGCTTTGCTGAGTTCGAGATCGTCAAGGGGATAGAGTAAATAATCGAGCGCTCCTACCCGAATGGCCTCAATGGTATCTTCTTTGTCTTCCGATAAAAACACCAATTCGAAATCTTGATACGTGCTATTCGACAACAACTCAAAACCACTCCCATTTTTAAACTGAGTGGAAAGAAATACCAATTCAGGTCGCACTTCTTGGAGCAAACTTAGACCATTGGTCATACTGTTGGCCTCAACAAACTGTTTGAATTGATAGCCAAATTGCAGCAGTACCTTTTCAACGAATGCTCGTCTCAAGGTGTCTTTCTCGATGATGATGATTGCATTAATCATATCTATAGTATGTTTATTTGGCGTCACGGCAAGGCAGTGAACCATTGATTTTGGCTTAAATCAATCATTACTCTCATTAGTCATAACAAAAAAACATACGAACAAAAATCCTTGTGAATCACTAGAAGGAATTCGTTCTAAAAACTAGATTTGAATATTGCAGGTGAATGATAAGAGCGATGCCTTCTTGAGATAGAATCAGTCGCAAAAGAATTCATGAGGATGGAAGCACTGATTCGAAAACTCAAAAATTAGTCGATGTTAACAAATATAAATATTTTTTTGAGTTTTTCAAAACGCATTGTTAGGATCATTTTACAAAAAACTCAGAGTACTCCGAATGGTGAAATATTTGTCTTACAGCAATGGAGCCAATACGGATCAACAACAAATAAAAAGTACTGCTCCAACTCAATATTGAAGCAGTACACCATTTACTATATTAGAAACATATTTTACTCTACTGCCAGAATGATATGGACAATAGAGTACTACCTTCATTGAATAGAGATAGCGCAATTCGTGATTAGCAGCAAACACAGACACCACCGGAGAGGTACCCTCCAGAACAGTGCCCCGTACCGCATTGACCAGGACCATTGCCACAACAGGCAGAATCTCCGCCACATTGACACCAAGGCTTCAAGGACAATAATCCACCACTAACATTTTTTTGCTCAGTACCATTTAATTCCTGAGCACCTTCTAAATTTAAGATGTTTTTTAACATGATTTTAGTGATTTAATTTTAGGAAAACTGCAAACATTTTAAGACACTCACAGCTTATGTCTACCTTCCGCGAAAAGATTTCTTTATCATGATAGGCCAAGCCTTATCCAAGCAATAGCAAGATGCTTTGAACGGATAGACTCGACTGCATTAATCTGAGGGAGTATAAAAATTAGGACGCCCGCAATTGTAGCGGATTATTCTGCTTCTCTTTTTCAAACCATTCCACCAAGTCATCAACAAAGTAGACCAATTCATTTCGACTGTAATCCATGGGAAACAATCGACCATTGAGGACCAAAGCAGGAGTAAAATGAATTTCATTTTCGACACACCAATTGAATTGCTGACTCAATACTTGATCATAGCTTCGTCTGAGCGTTCGGTTGGGCAAACAGGTTTGTAGATTGGCCTCCATCTTGTACACTTCGTCGAGGGCAGACTGGCAGGCCGAGGCCCCTTCCGTATTGTAAATATCAAAAAGGTTCGATACGATTCGGAAAGTGTCTCCATTCTGATTGTTAGGATTGACATAAAAACGCAAAGTCACTTTTATTTTTTCACCAAACTGAGCCAACAGCTTTACGATATCACTATGTGCCCCCTTACAATAATAGCAGGATGGACTCGTTACCAAAATCAATTCGAGTGCTGCATTTTCGTTGCCCATAATAATTTCTCCTGGAATGCTAGTAGCAGGGGAAAGTAAATCTTGTTGTTGGTACAATGCTTTAAAAATGGAGAACTTGCGCTTAAAGCGATGATGTTCGACCTCCAATTTCTCCAGACTAGTTTTTTTACTCAAGATAGGTTTTAGAAAATCCCAAATCGCTACGGCAACAATGGTACTCATCAATAAGAACAAAGCAGAAGTCCAATGAAAGGAAAATGTGGCCAAAGAAAATCCATTGACGAGCACCAGTCCTGCTTGTAGCAGTAAAACGGTAGCAATCCCCAAACACAATGGACACCATTTCTTGACCACTTGATATTGATAGTAAATCGAATAGACAATGAAAGGAAGGGCCAGTACATTTAAAATGGATAGGAGAGAATTAGACCACATTCCGCTGATAAAAAGCAAAAGTCCATACCCACAAAACGTACTAAAAGTAAGGACACAAAGATCACTCAATTTGACACGACCAAAAAGGAGAGCGCCGGCAGAATCCAAGACGGCATCACAACTGGTATGAGGAGATAAGTTACAAAACTGCTGAGCAAAGGATGATTGCAGTCCCAATTCGTGTTGAACAATCATCACACTCAAAATCAAGCCCAATATGCTCAAAAAAAAATGAGCACCGGCCAACCAACTGGCATTTAAAAAAATAAAGACAAACAATAAGACTCCTCCCAAAGTATACATGGGCCATTTGATAAAACGAGTAAAAGCAGACGGCTTGGTCTCTTTGACATGCTCATCCTTTTCAATTGCCAAAATGACTCCCTTCCACATCTCGAGAAAAGCATCTTCCGTTACTTGCCGCGTTTTCTTTAAATTGTAATGGACCGTAATCCCTTTTTTTTGCTTTTCGATAAAAACCAAGTCTTCCCCGAGTTCGGTTTGGATGCTTGCCACGAAATAAGCAGGCAATTGGCTCAAGACGGCCTGATTAGTCGGCAAGCGAATGGCCAAATTGTTAATCTTAAAATGCTTGAGGACACCAGTAAGAGAATGCAAGCTCGGATAGGAGGGATGGCTCAACAATTGTAGCTTTAGTTCTGCCTCATTGAGACGGATACGATTGCTGTCGACCAACATCTTGATAATGTTATAAGGTTGTTCGTTCATAGTCTAATTTTAGGAGATACCAAAAGTTTGTTTTCCTAAAAGTCAGCTGAAACGAACAACCATGCAAGCAGAAATGAGTATGCGGTTCCGATTAATTCATATTCGCTAGCATTGAGTAAAAATGTGTTTTTCCGGTTGACCTAATTATTGAGAAGGCTGAAGGAACAAAGTAAAATCATCGGGTTCATATTGTTGATAAACACAAAACAAATGGAAGGGCAATCGTAAGGGACGCGCAACCACAATCTGATCATTATCTCTTACGTAAACAGGATCAACCTCACCCCATTCCAAATGATGCAAGACCCCTCGTTTAACTATTGGCGTACAATAGCGTCGCAATCCGTCATTAAAATCCTGATCGAGCAAAGGATGAGCCGTAGAAGTAATGATCGATATTTTATCGGAAGAAAGGCCATTTGGAAAATAAAGCTCCACACAGTTCCGATGAATCATGTAATCCAGAAAATCCAAAACCAAAGTGCTAATCGAATCGTCAAGAGGAGGCGGTGGAACACCCGGTATATCCAGTTCGATGGTGGGTCGGCCCGGCGTGTATCCTCTTTAATAGTCAACAATTGCTGCACCGAAAATTAAAAGCTGTATAATGCTAAACATTTTGGAACACAGAAGAAAGGAGGCGAATTTACCCGAAAGTGCAATAAATATTGCTGTCTCAAGTTGATTTTACCATAACACTTACTCTTCCTTTTTATTGTTTGCCCGAATATTGTACTTTAAACGCAAACCAAAATATCCAGCTAGAGGCGTGTAAGCTACATTGTCGACCAATGACTCTGTTGCCCGGCTACTCACCCGTTCTTGTGGATCAATAAAAAGGATATTTTCGCCCAAAAGGGAAATCGTAAAATGGCTGTTGAGTCGCCAAGTCAATTCAGGGCTCAGCAGTAGTTGGTTGCTCTGCCCTAAGTTGGTCGCATCCAAAACATAGGCCGCGTTGAGCAAGAAGACCAAAGATTTATTAGCATTACTCAAACGCAGTTCCAGATAAGGATTCCAAGTTGTAAAGTTGTTTTCAAAATCCAAATCTTTGAATCGACTTTGATGGCGTGTCAGGATCAGTCCCGATTTGAAATTGATAAAGGAGGGTTTGAAATAAGAACTGAGATTGATATCGGCAGACAATTGTTCGGCAAAAATTTGACTTCCAGCATCATTGATAAAACTCAAATAATCCAATCCTGCATAACTGGCTTTCACCGCCCCAGTCAAGGGAATAAATTGGAATTTTTGACTGAAAAAGAGAACTCCCGTCAAATGCTTTTGGGAAGGCGTATTGAGGTAATTGAAAGCATCGAGCAACAATTCGGTCTGCACATTTTTTTGCACGGAATTTCGATCAAGTGCATAATGTAAATTGAGGACAATCAGACGACCACCAAACAAATCAAAATTAAAATACTGAAAGTCAAAATGGTGTTGTGGCAAGGCTTGTCGCCAATCTACTTGTGAAGGATTCATCAAACTTCGAAAATCCCGAACCGAGCGAAAATTTTGCAACTGCTCGACGTACACGTATTCTTGACCGTATTCATATTGAAAGGAAAAAAACTGGGTATTCGATAAATTCCATTTTCCATATAAATTAGGCGCTACAAAAAAATCGGGTTGGGTCAAGTCCCCAAATTTTCGCCATAACCAGTTGCCCGACAGACCGAGTCGGTATTGCCATTTTCCCGATGTCTTTTGAAAACCCAATTTGGCGGTGTTCTGCCAATGTTGCCCCCGGACGGTTCCGATTTCTTTAAACAGGTGTTCCAATCTGTTGTTCACTTCCCGATCGTCAAAAGTACTGTTCAAAGCAAACGAAAGAATCCCACCTTTCCATTTGGTATCCAATCCAGATTCCAAACGGAACTGCTGTTTTTGGGGCGCCCTTTCTTGAAAAAGATTGGTGACATCGAAGCGATTGAAAAATAGCGGTTGATCAGAAGTCAACTGGAATTGATCGTTCTTATTTTGGTATTGATGATACAATCCAAGTCTCCACAAACGTTTGTTTTGCACAGACCAAGTCAGGCCGTGATCCAGACGGAATCCAGAATTATTGTACTGCTCTTCGATGCTATTCTGTACATCCGCAGAAAGCTCGATATCACGCTCAATGGCATCCTGATTGTTTTCCAAGTTGATCTGATAAGACAAAACAGAATTGGCATTCAGGTGATAATTGGCTTTGAAACGAGCATCCAAAATCCCGAGATCAATCTGCTGGTTTTCCATCTTGGATAAGGTGGGAATGTTGCTAGAAAAAAGCAATTGCTGAGTGGCGCGCTCTTGCTTGCTTTGTTCAGATTGATTGTACAAAGCATAACCCGACAACCGAAAACGACTACTGGGCGCATAAGATAAATTGACGGCTGAGAAAAGGCTTTGTTTCGACAAAAAAGTATTGTTATCTGCCAAAACGAAATCCGGTAATTCTTCATCGACAATACTGGCCCCAGAGCTTTGCTCACTGCCTTGGAAAGCATTGACGCCTCCTTTCAAGGCGATATAGTCTTGTAGCGTCAGTGCTTCTTTTCCTAAATTATTGACATCCGTAATCCAGCTCAAACTCAACTGATCTTTAAACAAAAATAAGTTGCTATGTCCCAGCCATCGGTTTTCGATGCCTCCAAAGGCCTGTACATCTCCCGTAATTTTTCCCTTGTAATCTTCTTTAAGCTGAATGTTCAAGGCCGTTTGATCCGTATCTTGCAATGAAAGGTTTTCTCGATCTTTGAATTGATTGATCAAATCAATTTTGGAAACCATTTCTGCCGAAAGGTTTTGGGTCGCGATTTGATGTTGTTCGCCAAAAAACTTTTTCCCATTGACCAGCAGATGATCCACTTGTTTGCCGTGGGCTTTGATCTTCCCTTGTTCGTCCACCTCCAAACCCGGTAATTTGTTAATCAAATTTCCCAGATTTTGTTCTGTTCCATCAGTAACAACATCAAGATTATAAGAAATGGTATCCCGAGTCGCTCTCGCCAACAACTTTTCTTCGATGACAATGACCTTGTCTAAATCAATAGCTGATGAAGATAAATGGATTGTTACCGTTGTAGGTCCCTCTCTCTTTACTTCAACCGTTTTTCTTTGGGAGGCATAGCCCAGATAACTGATGAGGAGTTCATAAGTTCCAATGGCCTTTAGGTCAAAAACAAATTGGCCTTTTTCGTCTGAATTTTGAAAGTCGAGGAGGCGCCCAGCTTGTTTGAGTTGAATGTTGGCAAACTCAATTGCTTGTTGATCGGAGGAATCAACTACAGTGCCTTGCAATTGAAGCTGTTGCCCAACTAGAAAGGTGGGTGCAAAAAAAAAAGGACGGGAAATAGGAATTTACATCTCACGATCGCAATTTTATTTTTTGATCAGAAAGCGTCG
>JBCCSR010000058.1:0-12322 GCA_039199865.1 Bacteroidota bacterium | reverse complement strand
CCACGGTTCAATCTCTGGTAGACTACATCGCACAAAACATCACGGAAGAAGTAGCACCGGTCGCACCATCACATGCTCCGTCAATGAATGGGACGCCCCAAGAGCACAATGTACCCGTGGTGTCCAGCCCTGCCCATCCTTCTGTGGTAGACTTGATGCAGCATCAATTGAACACGATCAATAATTTATTCCAAAAACAATTAGATACTTTAGGGGGCAGTGCTCCACTTCTTGTGGAGAAAAAAATAGTAGTTGCGAAGAGAAAGAGTGGTTCAACACAAATTGATAGTAAAGACAGCGTGCGAGTCCACAAAATGGAAGAAGAACGTTCTTTGACTTTTGAACAACAACTTTTCTTTGACGACTTATTAGAAAAATACCAACGCAAAACGGCAGGTTCCAAAAAATATTTTGCTACTGAACGTCGGCATCATGCAGATTTACTCAATACCATTGATTTCCGTTTTGCCACCAAGGAATTTCAATACCCCATCGTTTCCAAGGATTGTCATGGCGCACGTTTTACAGATATCGATGGAAATGAATATATCGATATGGCAATGGGGTTTGGGGTGAACTACTTTGGGAATAATCCTGAATTTATTACAAAAGCACTAGCTGATAACCTGGGAGGTGGACACGAACTGGCTTCGCAAAATTTACTGGTAGCAGAGATCACGAAGAGCCTGTACAAGATGACGGGAATGGAGAGATATGCCTTTCTAAATAGCGGTACGGAGGCGGTAATGACCGCCATGCGCATTGCTCGGGCAGTAAGTAAAAAAGATAAAATTGTCATTTTCAATGGTTTTTATCATGGCACTTTCGATGGATACTTAGCGCAGAAAGATATCGAGAATGGTGGTAATATTCCATTGACGCCCGGTACGCCTCAAGCAATGGTGGAAGACATCATCATTTTGAGCTATGGACAGGATGCCGCCATTCGGGCAATTCAAGAAAATGCGTCCGAAATTGCAGCCGTTTTATTAGAGCCAGTACAAAGTAGAAAACCGGAAGCTTTTGATATCAATTTTCTCCAAAAGCTAAGAGCAGTTACTGCTAGCCAAGATATAGCTTTAATTTTTGATGAAATTATTACTGGCTTTAGATCACATCCTGGAGGAGTACAAGCGATTGCAAATGTGCAGGCAGATATGGCTACTTATGGAAAAGTAATTGGTGGTGGAATGCCTATTGGGATTGTAGCGGGCAGTAAGAAATACATGGATGCGGTAGACGGAGGCGAATGGCATCACGGAGATGACAGCCATCCGATGGTTCATCAAACCTTTTTTGGTGGGACATTCAGTAAGCATCCATTGACTTTAGTTTCCATCAAAGCAGCTTTGACGAAAATGGAACAGGAAGGTCCTGCTCTTCAAGACAGAACCAACGAGCTATGTACTAGAATGCGGACGGAGCTCAATGCGTTCTTTGAATCTGTACAAGTGCCTATTCGGATGTTTAGTTTTAGTTCGTTATTTCGATTCAAAACCATCACTCCCGAATACAACATGTTGTTGCGCCCAATTGAAATCGACTTGTTCTTTTATGCTTTAATAGTCAAAGGCGTTTATTCTTGGGAAAGAAGAATCTGTTTTCTTTCGACGGCACATACGGATCGGGACATCGATGAGATTATTCGCAAAGCAAAAGAGGTGACCTATGAGCTCTTGGATGCTGGCTTTTTCCCAAATAATCAACGAGCATTAGAAAGGACTAAAAAGAACAGAATCTCATTATCTGATAATCAAAAACAGTTATTTATCCTCCACAACATAAGCAAAGGAGGAGCACTAACTTCTAATTTAACCGTTACTTTACAAGCGAAGGGACATTTAGATGTCGGGTTGTTTAAAGAGGCCGTACAAATGTTAGGGCAGCGGCATGAGGCGTTGAGAATCATATTTGACAAAGAGGGAGCGTATCAGGAAATTTTACCAGCAATTGAGCTTCCCGTACAAGTATTGGACAATACTGAAAGCGAAGGATCCGCAATCCATTCTTTAGAAAGGGTTCAAGAAAAAGAAATACAGACGGCTTTTGATATTTTTAAAGGCCCATTATTTAGAGTGACCATTGTAAAGGACAAACCTGACGCTTGCCATATTATTTTTAGCATGCATCATCTGATTAGCGATGGTTGGTCAGTAGGTGTCATTTGGAAAGACCTTGGGGATATTTACACCAACTTGCTTGGAAAAGAGCAAAGGAGTTTGATGAAACCTTTGCAATTTAGTAGTTATCTGCAAAAATTAAAAACGGCTCAGTATCAGCAACAGATAAATACCCAAAAGCATTATTGGATAGAAAAGCTAGATGGATTAAGTCCCACTTTAATGCCCTTCGCCAATGAGGTAGAATGGAATGTTGATTGTAATGCGAATCGAATTCGAAAGAAAATAGCCGCAGCAGTTTTTCGACCATTGATTGAGCTGGGCAACGAACTGGGCTGTACCTTGTATATGTCTGCCTACGCCATCTTCGCCTTTCTGTTATATCGCCTCAACGATGAAAAGGACATTTTTATAGAAATGCCGGTATCTGGCCGCTCTTTTGAGACGGATAAATTCTTGGTAGGTGCTTGTGCCGATATGCAAGTCTTGGCACATCGCATCGATCCAAAGAAGACTTTTCCTGAGTTCCTTGTTGAAATCAAAAGATTACTCTCCGAAGCTTATGACCATCAGGAATGTACTTTTTCACACGTAAAAGATGAGATCAACTTAAAAGGTAAAAGTTATCCCCAAATCTCTTTTAATTTAGATGCCAACATTATCTATCCAAATATTGACGGTGTAAGTTTTGCAATGGCAGCTACTCCTCGTCGACATGAACATTTGGATTGTGTTTTGGATTTATCAGTGCAAAATGGGGAACTACAAATTGAATGTGATTACAATACAGATGCGTTGACCGCAGACGCTATTGAACATTTTCTTGCTTTGTATCAGGAGCTCATTGCTAAAATGGTCCATTGGAAAGATAAACCTCTGGCAGAAGTATTTTTATTACCCGAAACGAAACTTACCATAAAGCCGACCGCAGCGAGCAATGGAATTGAGCATCAGCGCAAGCATCAGCAAGAGGTCAACTTATCTAAACCTACCCATTCAAAAGATCAACATGATGTCCGATCAACAATAAACGAAGTTTGGGAAAAACATCTTGGGCAGACAAAGATTCATCCCGACAACAACTTTTTTGATTTGGGAGGACAATCACTAGCCGCGATTAAAATGGTGAATCTGCTTCGGCGTGGATTGCAAGTAGATCTAGAATTAAAAGATTTTTTCAAATATCCAACGATCAATGGTTTAACCAACTTTATTAGTTCCTTTGCCCCGAAAGAGGAAGCTGTAACTTCAAAACCAGTAGAAAATAAACTACAACTTTCTGTACGCGATCAGAAGCAAGCGGATCCGCTTCCTCAGACCGCTACTTTCGTAGAATTATTCGAAATGCAAGTCCGTAGTAAACCTTTTAATACGGCCTTGGTATTTGAGGGAGGGGAGGTGATGACTTATCAGGGATTGAATGAAAAAGCCAATCAACTGGCCAACCATTTAATCGCTGCGGGAGTAGTAGCAGGAGACATTATTGCTGTAAAAAATAAGCGTTCTACAGATATGATCATGGTCCCCTTGGCGGTGATGAAAACGGGAGCTGCTTATTTGCCAATTGACATCAACTGCCCTGAAGAAAGAACCAATTATTTTTTAAAGGATAGTTCATGTAAATTATTGATAGATGATCCCTTCTTAGCGGAGTTCGAATCTAAGAGGACGCAATTCAGCAATGAGAATTTGGGACGTTCCATTGCTCCTTCGAATTTGTGTTATATCATTTATACTTCTGGTTCAACTGGTGCCCCCAAAGGGGTTATGATCGAACACCGATCATTATTGGATTACGTTCAAACTTTTTGTGACTATTTTTCTCTTACCCAAAATGATACGGTGTTGGAGCAATCTTCAATTGCTTTTGATCATTCCGTAGAAGAAATATTCCCAGTATTAGGAGTTGGTGGAATTTTAGTGATTGCCAATACGACTAAAAAGTTAGATCAGTTATTTAAGGTATGCGAAAAATATAGGGTAAGTATTCTGACGACTAATCCTTACACGTTGGAATACTTAAATGAAGTTTATGAAAATTATGACTTTAATTTTAGAGTGGTACTGAGTGGTGGAGATACATTGAGGGGGGAGTACATTTCAAAGCTATACCAGAAGTTTGAAATTTACAATACTTATGGACCAACGGAAAGTACTGTTTGTGCTTCCTTTCATAAGGTAATGGATCTGCAATCAAAAGTACCAATTGGACTACCAATCAACAACCGGCAGATCTATATCTTGGAGCCAAATTCCACAACATTAGTTGGAGAGGGAAAAGTGGGAGAATTGTGCATTGCTGGTTTAGGCCTTGCTCGTGGATACATCAACCGGCCCGAGGTAACTGCAGAAAAATTTATTCCCCATCCCTTTAGTGATCTACCAGGTGAACGTTTATATCGAACCGGAGATCATGCTCGCTGGTTGCCCAACGGTAATTTAGAATTTTTAGGAAGAATTGATTCCCAAGTCAAAATTGGTGGTTTGCGTGTAGAGCTTGGAGAAATTGAATCGGCTCTGGTTCAGCATCCACTAGTGAAGAAAGCAGTGGTCCTAGCGAAGAAAGAACTAACTACTATTTTAATCGCTTACTTACAGGTCACTAGAAAAGTAGATAAGGAGGAGCTGAAATCGTTTTTGTCAAGTCGATTGCAAAATCATATGATGCCTAATCATTTTATTTTTGTGGATGAATTTCCCTTAAATCAAAATGATAAAATCGATAAGAAGGCATTGCTCAATATGGAGCTGTCGAGTCCACAAACCAAGCAATCAGAGGAAAGAATATATCCAGTATCCTTGGCACAAAAAAGGTTGTGGACCTTATTACAAATTGAGGAAGATCCAACAGTGTACAACATGTTTGGAACTTTCGAAATAGAAGGCGCATTGAAGCCTGGATTGCTGAGAAAAAGTATTGAGGGGGTGATAGAACGGCATGAGGTACTGAGAACGAATTTCATTTGGAAAGAAGGGGCGGTTTATCAATGCATTAATGAGTATGCCCCTGAAAAAGTTAGCTTTAAATATCGGGATATATCTCGCGTAGAAAACCCGTTAAATTTATCAGAACAAATAATAAGAGGGGAGGAGACTTATACTTTTGATTTAGAAAGAAGTCCGTTGGTGAGAGCAGGAATAATAAGATTAGCGGATCAAAAATTCATTTTTTATATCCAACTGCACCACATTATTGCTGACGGCTATTCCATCGATCTACTTTTACAAGAGGTAAGTGCCACTTACGAAGCCTTAAGTAATGGAAATCGTATTCCTTTATTACCGCTAACTACACAGTACAAAGATTTTGCCCATTGGCAAAACCAACAAATTGAAAATAAAGAATGGCAACCACATGCTAATTATTGGAAGCAAAAACTAGATCACCTTAAGCTAGCAAAAATGCCATTGCCAACTGATGTAGGCGTTCGACCTCAGGTAAAGAAGTATCGGGGAGCAACTGCTAAGATATGGTTGAAGCCAAGCCTTGCAAATGCCATCTTTTCCAAGGCAAGAGAAAAAGGAATGACTCCTTTTATGATTTTGCTATCAGGTGTCAATGCCTTACTAAATCGCTATACGAATCACCAGGATATTGTGCTGGGCACTTCTGTACTAGGTCGGAATGAGATAGATTTTGAACAACAAATCGGTTTTTACATCAATTTGTTGCCATTGAGTACAAAGGTAGATAATGGGGAGGGATTTGAAGCCCTTTTAGAAAATGTCCGTCTAATGTTTCTGGAGGCATTAACCCATCAAGATTATCCATTTGACCTGATTGTAAAGGATTTAGTGCTAAAGAGAAACCTTGGCTCCTCACCAGTATTTGAGGTGTACATTTCAATGAATGATGTTAGCAATACTGCCTTTAATTTGAATGATTTCACTGTCCGTAACACTTACTCAGGAAAAACATTTAGCAAGTATGATTTATCATTCAACTTTATTGAAGAAGAGCAAAATATAGGATTGGCATTAGAGTATGATACCGATTTGTTTTTGCCGACAAGGATAGAGAGAATGTTGCATCATTTTGAAAAACTGATGTCCCTTTGTTTAGCACAGCCGCAGCTGCCATTGCTCCAGTTAGATTACTTGCCAGAGCCGGAAAAAGCAGTATTGTTAAAAGATTTTAAAGGACCGGAAACAATCATTCCAAAACAAATTACCGTTCCCGATCTTTTTGCAAAAATGGTCAAAGCGCATCCTCAGAAAATTGCTTTGGTTGATGGTGCTGCCAAGATCACCTATCGAGATTTAGATAAAAAATCAAATCAACTTGCTCGATATTTAATGGAGGCCAAAGACGTTCAGATTGGCGATCGCATCATGATGGTGGTTGAGCCTGGCTATCAAATGGTACTGGCAATAATGGCGGTCTTAAAAGCAGGTGGGGTTTATGTTCCAGTTGATCCTGATTATCCCAAAGATCGGATCATGCAGTTTGCAGACTCCTGTCAGCCCAAATTGGTGCTAACAGATCAGTTGAAGCCATTGGAGGGAGAAGGTTTTTCCGTACAAATGATTCCGTCAGTGGAGGATCCCAAAATATTGAAAGGATGGAGTACTCGTAAGTTATCCATTGCTATTCCCGATGATGCATTGGCTTATATCATTTACACCTCAGGATCAACAGGTGAGCCCAAAGGTGTAATGATCAATCATGTCAGTCTCTTTAATCGAATTGAATGGATGTGGAATGAGCTGGGCTTGGATACTTCTGATGTTATCTTGCAAAAAACCAGTTTTACTTTTGATGTTTCTGTCTGGGAATTTTTCCTTCCCTTGTGTTTTGGTGCTCGATTGGTTTGTTGCCCACGAGCCTATCGACTAGATATGGAAAAATTAGTGGCATTGATTAGAAAAGAAAAGGTGACTACACTTCACTTTGTTCCCAGTGCATTGTCTGTTTTTCAAGATCACCTATCTCAATGTACTCCTACCGAAAAACTGCCCTTACAACGCATTATAGCTAGTGGAGAGGCCCTAAAAGCGCAGCATGTCAAGGATCATTACTGCTTAATGACCGCTCCATTGATTAACCTTTACGGACCAACGGAAGCGACCGTAGACGTAAGTATTTACACCACCCAACCCAATGATCAGGTGATCCCGATTGGAAAACCTATTGACAATACGGAGTTATTAATTTTAGATCACCAACAGCAATTGTGTCCGCTTGGTGTCGCCGGAGAAATAGCCATCGGTGGGATAGGCTTGGCACAAGGTTATTTGAATAATCAAGAGTTGACCGATCGCGTCTTTATCACACACCCTTATCGACCAGGAGAAAAATTATACCTTACTGGAGATATTGGTCAACTTCGGGAAGATGGTCACATGATTTATCTGGGCCGAAAAGATCATCAAGTAAAAATTAGAGGGTTTAGGATTGAATTGGGGGAAATTGAAGCGTTCATTCAACAGGTGGAGATGGTCAGATCGTGCGTCGTTTTGGCAAAGAAAAACGATCGTGGTGATCAAAAGCTAGTAGCTTATATTACTTTGAAAGCATCTTTTGCTGGACATTTTGACTCTGACATCATTACCCAATACTTAGAAAGTAAATTGCCGAATTACATGATTCCTACTTTCTTTGAAGTATTAGAAAAATTTCCAACGAGCGCAAGTGGTAAAATCAATAGAAAATTATTACCTGAACCCACGTTCAAACGAAAAGGAACGCATGCCTTCGTTGCACCTCGAAATGATGTTGAGCAAACATTAGTAAACATCTGGAAAAAGTTATTGGCATTAGATCACATCAGCACTGATGATAACTTTTTTGAACTTGGTGGCGACTCCATCATTGCCATTCAGGTCGTTGGCGAATTGAGAAAACTAGGAATTTCATTATCTCCACGAGTTTTATTTCAAAACCAAACCGTTGTTGCTTTATCGAATGTTTTGACAGAAAAGCAAAAATTGCAGGAGAGTTTAGAGCAAGGCGAGCTGGAAGGCAAGGTGCCGATATTACCCATTCAGCGTTGGTTTTTGGATACCAAATTGGATCATCGGTCTCATTTTAATCAATCCATTTTATTCAATGTCGATAAGAATATTTCTTTTGAAATCATAGCACTGGCAGTTGACGAATTGATCCGTCATCATGATGCGCTCCGTTTACAATTTCAATTGAATGGTACCCAATGGGAACAGCAATACGGAAAGCAAAAGACCGCATTGGAGTCCATTGAGATCCTTGATGCTACCGCTTCGTTTTCAAGCACGCTAACCGAATTGTGTGATAACTATCAGAAGACCTTAGATATTCAAGTGGGAAGAACCTCCCAATTTGTTTGGATCAAAACACCTGATTCTGAAATCGACAATCGCTTACTGATCATCGTACATCATTTGGGAATAGATGGGGTATCTTGGAGAATTTTAATTAGTGATTTACAAAGTTGTTTACAACAGGCACTGTCAGGAAATAAGGTACAGCTAGGGATGAAAGGAAGTTCCTATCGGGAATGGGGACAATTCCTAGAGGCTTATGCATCTCGACCCAAGTTAGAGAAACAGATTTCCTATTGGAAAACAATTCAAGAACAATTTGAGCCATTTATTCCAACGGGTAAGGAGGCAAAAGCCACTCAACAGGAAGCAAAAACGCTCTCTTTTTACTTAGAACCAGCGCATACTAAAAACCTACTCAAAAAGGTACACCATGCTTATCGTACAGAAATTAGTGACTTTCTGTTAGCGGCATTAAGCCAAACTTTGGGTGCTTGGTCGGGCAATAAAAAGATTACTATCGCTCTGGAAAATCATGGTCGGGAAGAGCTGGATTCAGGATTGAATTTGAGTCAATCAATAGGATGGTTTACTACCTTATTTCCAACATCATTTTTTTATGATCAGATGATGTCAGCAAAAGATTTATTGATTGCCACCAAAGAGCGTAGAAGTAGCATTCCCGACAAGGGCATTGGTTACGGTATCCTTAAATACTTACATCCTACGGAAGAAGTACGGACCATTTTTGCGGACAAAAACCCCTGGGATCTACTTTTTAATTATTTAGGTCAATTGGATGCCATAGGGCAGGACGGAGCCTTGCTATCGATAGCAAAGGAATCCGCTGGAGAGGAGATAAGTGCGGATTATCCATTGCCATCTGGTTTGGAAGTAATTGGAAGTGTAGTGGATCGCAAATTGAAATTAGATTGGAGCTTTTCGCCTCAACTTTACGATGAGGATACCATCCAGAGGCTTGGAGCAGAGATGATTGAAAATTTAGAACGGCTGATTCAACATTGTTTAAAGATTGAACTCAATCATCCAACGCCTGCTGATTTTGGCCTGAGTCAAGTGATGAGCCCCAAGGAATTTGATCAGTTTTGGCAAGGAATCGATCAAAATATCACTGCAATTTATCCACTGTCTTCCGTTCAAAAAGGAATGCTGTTTCATGGGCTGTATGACAAAAAATCGGATGCCTACATCGAGCAAATTACTTTTGATCTCCATGCGGTTCATCTGGACCTCAACTTACTAAACGATGCTTGGAATCAAGTGGTCAGAAATCACAGTGTTTTGAGGAGTAGTTTTTTCTACGAAGGATTGGATTTTCCTTTGCAAATGATTGTCAGCGATGTGAACGTTCCCTTTGTCTTTGAAGATTTAAGTCATCTCTCTGTTCCTGAGCAAGAGAAAACATGGCATCAATGGATAAGTGATGATGGGAAAGCAAGATTTGATTTTAACGCGGGGCCTTTAATGCGGATTGGATTGCTCAAATTAGATGCTGCGCACTATAAAATGGTTTGGACCTATCACCATATTTTGCTAGATGGTTGGTCTTTACCCATCATTATGGAAGAACTTTTTGACACTTATGATGCGCTCCAATCAGGAGAAGAGATGGCAAGTACTAAAGAGGATCTTTATCAAGATTATATCGATTTACTTCAGCAACAAAATGAGTACAAAGAAGCCAACTTTTGGAAAAAATATTTAAGTGGTTTTGAGTCCCCAACCTTGTTGCCCTTTGTTGGAAGTGATGATGCTCGGAACAAAGGCGAAGCGACTACTGCGGTGGAATACTTGAATTTTGATTCCAGCTACGTACAAGCCATTACCGACTATGTACAATCCAATCAAATTACGGTCAACACTTTGGTTCAGGGAATTTGGTCTATTTTACTTTCCAAGTATACCAACCGAAAAGATGTGGTCTTTGGCGTAACGGTTTCCGGACGAACAACGGACTTGGCAGATATTGAAAACAAAGTGGGATTGTTTATCAATACTTTGCCCTTGAGAGCAAAGTTGGAAGACAACCAGAAAATTACGGATTGGTTGAGTCATTTACAGGAATCTCAATCTGGCACGCGAGACTTCCAACATACCGGGGTCAATGAAATCAAAAATTGGTGTGGATTATCGGGAGATTTATTTGACAGCATTTTGGTTTTTCAAAATTATCCATTGCGCTCTGTACTTTCAAATGAATGGTCCGTATCAATTGAAGACATCCGTTTTAAGTCAAAGAATAACTATCTGTTTTCAATCACGGCTGCTGCTCTAGATCAAAGCTTGGATCTTGAATTCGAATATAAAGTGGACTTAATTGATCAGCAGACTGCGCGTAAGATTAAAAATCACTTCAAAGCGTTGATGGATCAAATCATTCAGCATGGAGTAACGCAGCTGGGAGCAATTGCCCTTTCCCCTCACGAAAAGCTCATCAATGCTCAGGAATTTGATCAAGTTGTAGAAAGTGTCGAATCAGAAACACTGGTTGGTCTTTTTGAGCAGCAGGTGGCAACAACGCCGGATCAGGTTGCAGTGACCTTCCAAGAGAAGCAACTGACCTTTGCTGAACTGAATCGGGAAGCCAATCGACTAGCGGCTTACCTCTCATCCACCTATCAGATTCAGGCAGACGATTTGATTGGGGTAATGATGGATCGAAGCGAGTGGGCAATCATTGCGTTGCTTGGTATCCTCAAATCCGGAGCTGCATTTGTACCCATCGATACAGATTTTCCAAAAGATCGGAAGCAATTCATCATTGAAGATACCGCTCTAAAGTTACTGATGGTAGATGCAAATTACTCTGATTCTAATGATCAGTGGGAGGTGCCTACTTTTGAGCTGGATACGCAACTTGCTTTAGTTGAATCGAGCGGATTAGCAACACAAAATAGCATCGAACCCAACAATCTGGCTTACGTCATTTATACCTCTGGTTCTACCGGTCAGCCTAAAGGGGTGATGATTGAACACCAGGGGATTGTCAATACCATTAAAGCTTCTGCTAAAGCATTTGAAATCAAAAATAAAACCAACTGCTTGCAATTTGCGGCGCTTACTTTCGATGCATCTGTTTCCGAAATATTTGCCAGCCTATTATCAGGAGGAAATTTATTTATAGTCGATCAAAAGACCAAACGTACTCCAGATTTATTTCTTCAATACATGGAAGAGCATGCGATTGAAGTCGCTACTTTACCTCCAGTTTATGTCAAAACCCTGGATGTGAAAAAGCTAAAGTCATTGAAAGTGCTGATTACCGCTGGGGAAGCAGCGGACAAGGTGAAGGCCAATGATTTTCTACAATACGGTGCATTCCGCAATGCCTATGGTCCTACTGAAGCGAGTATTTGTGCCACTGTTTATTCCGTGGAAAAAGGGGGCTCTATTGAGCAAGACAATGTTCCAATTGGTCGTCCGATTGATCAGGCTGAAATATTTTTGCTGGATGAAAATCAGAATATAGTCAGTGAAGGAGATATCGGAGAAATATGCATTGGCGGGGCTGGAGTTGCTCGTGGATACTTGAATCGCCCAGAATTAACCGCTGAGAAATTTATCGTCAATCCATTTGATTCAAGGGGGGAGTCTAGGCTTTATCGTACAAACGATTTGGGACGATGGTTGCCGGATGGAAATTTAGCCTTTCACGGAAGAAAAGATTATCAAGTCAAAATTCGTGGCTATCGAGTCGAATTAGGTGAAATTGAAATGGTTCTCAACCAGCATCAGGCAGTTGAGGAAGCAGTGGTACTTTTAATTTCTGATGAGCGTCATCCTTATTTGCTGGCCTATTACAAGGGGGAACAGGATTTGGATAAAAATAAATTGAGTACCTATCTGACCACGAAATTGCCACAATACATGGTTCCGGCAGTATTGATTAGAATCGCTCAATTTCCAGTAACTAACAGTGGTAAAATTGATCGAAATCTTTT
>JBCCSR010000057.1:0-12326 GCA_039199865.1 Bacteroidota bacterium | reverse complement strand
GTGGAGTGCAGCCAAAGTCAGTTGTTGTACACTAAAGCTTAGTTGTTTGTCCACCTCTTTGTAATGGGCGATCTGACTTGGGGCAATATCAAATAAAATGGTCTCACTTTTTTTGCAATGGCTGACGTCGTGGCGCTTGGTCAAAACGGCTTGAGTAGGTTGTTGGAATCGACTGAGCCAGTAGTCTCGATCGGCCTCATATTTAGCCGACTTGAGGTAGGCATTGGCCTTGAGGATTTCATCTTCGTAACGGTAAACCACCAATCGCTCTTCTTTGAAAGGTGCACCGACGAGTTGGTTGTATTTTTCGGTGATGTACAGGAGGCCTTTTCCATATCCAAAACCATCCGTAAGTAAATGGTGGTATTTGCAATACAATAAGTGGTGGTGTTCGGAGATTTTGAGAATGCCGTACTCATAGAGTGTTTCCCCGTACAAATCAAATGGAGCATTGAACTCTTGTTTCATCCAGGCAAAAGCGGCTGCCTCTGCATCCATCTCTTGACTAAAGTCAAAGAGTTTGGCCGCCGAGGGAAGGGTTTGGTCGTTAAAATAACAGGAAGGTTGGTCCTGGCTAAAGTCAAAACTGATTTTGTGAATATCAGTTGCTTCCAAATAGGTTTGATACGCCAAAAGTAGTTTTTCTTTTTGTAGCTGACCTTTCAAAGCTACGTAGCCTCCTGCATTGTAATGAGGGCTCTCAACGTCCATCATTTGATCATAATAGACTTCCAATTGTGCGGGATGCAGTGGTAAATGGTTATTGTGGGCATTCATGATGATAGGGTATTGGATAGAGTCAAATGAATAAAGGGGCCAACCACCAGGTTGGTACATCAGATTGTCATGGTATATCGGGTTTGGCCTTTTGACAAGGCCCAACTACGGTCTGGATGAGCTGCTTCGTATTTCGGTCAAATGCCAGATTAGCTTGTGGCCAAACTCTTTTTGAGGATATTGAAGCAATTGCCAAAAGTCTCCATTTGACTGATCGCTTCGTCATCCATAATTACTCCAAAATACTCTTCTACGTCCAAAACAATTTCTACAATATTGAAGGAGTCAATATGCAAATCGTGGGACAAGTGATCTTCCATCGAAACGTCTGCCAAAGCTGTTTTGTCAACTACGTAATGAGAAAGCAATTCTTTTAATTTTTCAATGATCATTCGATCTTCCATAATGATTGATTTTTTATAAATTGATAGAAATGATAAATCGTTTAAGCCTCATATTTTTTTAAAACAATACAGGAGTTGACATCTCCAAAGCCGAAATTGGCCTTGATGGCAACTTGTAGTGGCCGGTCAATTTTCTGTCTGGGAATAGTATTTTCATCGACCACTTGTAAAATCTCTTCGTGGAGATCTTCACAATTGATATTGGGTTGTACAAAACCGTGGTACAACTGTAGAATGGTACCTACGCACTCAATGGAGCCGGCGGCACTCAAACAATGGCCGATCATGGATTTTAGCGAATTGATGTAAGGAAATTGATCGCGGGGCAGGCCCAGCGCTTCTCGCCAATTGTTGACCTCAATTTTATCGCCCATAGTAGCGGTGAGGTGCCCCACAATCAAGTCGATATCCGCAGCTTGAATGTTGGCGTTTTGTATGGCTTGTTGGATACAGCGTTGGACTCCAACACTGTTAGGGGCGGTCATAGTTCCTCCCATTCTTTGGCCGCCGCACAACATGGCTCCTCCCAATATTTCTGCATAGATTTTTGCCCCTCGCTTCTGAGCGGTGGCCAAATCTTCAAGAATCAGCGTTGCTGCACCGCTCCCCGGAACAAAGCCTCCCGCGCTTTGACTAAACGGTCGAGAAGCTGCTTCGGGCTGGTCATTGTGTTTGCTGTTGAGGACGCGCATCGAATCAAAAGCCCCCCAACTGTAGAGGCTAAAAGGTTCGCAACTGCCCGCTAGCATGCGATTTGCTAGGCCACTTTTGATGCGTTCGTAAGCCATCAACAGACTTTCTGTTCCAGTAGAGCAAGCCGAGCTATTGGAAAAAACGTGATTGCCAAAACCAAATATGCGCGACAAATAGGCGCTTGGACCACTGGTCATGCACTGAGCCACATAACGTGAGCCAAGTGTTCGGGGGCGATGCTCATCCACGGCAAGAATCACATTTTTGATGTGAGTGACATCGCTGATCGAGCATCCATAAATGCAACCCGTATCCCAACTGGTATTTGCCGTGTCAATTTGCAGTCCGGCATCCTTGTAGGCTTCCAGACTTGCGAGACATGCATACTGAATGTTGGTACTTCGCAGCGCCCGTAGTGCACTAACCGAGAAATAAGGTTCCAACAAAGACTCGTCAATCTCGGGAATTCCACCAACTTGACATCGAAAGTTGTGCTTTTCCATCTCGGGTTGATACCTTATTCCCGATTGTCCGTTTTTTAGTGCTTTTTCAAATGTAGGAATATTGTTGGCGTTTGGGCTGACTACGCCCATGCCAGTGACTACAACTCTTCGCATAGTTAGTATTTTTTATCTTGGCGACAAATGTTGAGTATTTTGTCTGTGAAAATGACTTATTCTTCTCCTTTTCTTATTGGGCATTAGTGGTGAAACTATAGCGCGAGCTCACACTACTGATGCCAATTCCTTGGTAGTGATTTTAATCTCTTGAATGATAAGAAGTGTATAGGCTGATCAGGCACTAGTACTGTTTGTTGAATTGGGGTAGGTCGTTAATGTCTGGTAGGTGCTCTAGTAATGTGGATGCAATACAAAGATAATGTTATGTAGGAAGTATTTATTGACAATAATGTTACTTTGGTTTTTGGTTTATCCTGAATATTTTGGGGTGTTTTTATTGTAAGTAATTGATTTTAAGAGGGTTGATATCGATTAAATCCCTTAAATTCGTTTATTGATTTGCGATGAACAGTAAGCTGTAGTCTTATATTTTGGTCTTTTTGGATGTTATTGATGGTTTATTGTTATCAATTTTAACTGTCGATGAATCAAATACGGTTGAATTACAATGGACACCAAGCGTAAGCAATGAAATGGTGATCATGCGAAAAGGAAAAAGCGACATTATATTCTACTCCGTCCACATAAGCGATAGGGATTTTTCGTTCATCTTTTTTAAAATGGCAAGGCGTATGGATTTGTCTTTTGGTCGCTTTGAGTAGATGCGTTCTTGCTTTGTTGCGTACTGCTGTCGATTGGTCAATGTATTTGGATGAGCGAATTTGGCTGACGCCCCAATAAATATCGTCAAACTTTTTTAAATCATTGCAAACAATGGAATGAATGTAATTTGTTGTTGCAATTGACTTGCAGATCAGTTGTTCTTTTGGCGTTTTGATGATGGCAGTTTTATGTGGAATGTTGGCAAAACCCTTTCTTTCCAAATCTTTTTCCAGAAAAGCAATTTCTCCTTCATACTCATTGCTAATCATTTGTTGAATGACGAAAGATTTGGGGTAAAATAAAATGCGTTCAAATCGGCGACAATACTTAAAACAGGCTTCTTTGATGGACCAGGCAATCGACATTTTTTCGTGCAGATCAGAGATGGCCAAACTTTGAAATTCAGGTGCTGACAAGATCTTTTCTAAAGCTCTCTGGACCCGAGCTTCAGATCGATTCTTTTTATTACTGGAAAAAACCAAATCATTACCTAGCATAGGATAGTAAAATTTTGTTGCACAAGCGCTGAGCCATTGCCAACGCTTACTGTTTGTCTAGTATTTTGCTTACGCAACTGGGTGCCTAAATGCGCCTTCCAACGCTGTATGGTCTCGGGGATGAGAGAAGAACTGATTTTGAGGTCCTGATCTACAGGGTTTAATGGATTGCGTTCTTTTTGATAAAACATCTTTTCCCCGTCCAGGCACGAGATTTTTTTCAGTACTTTTAAATATAGCTGGTCCTCCATAATTCAATGTTTTGTATTTGCGGATAGCAAAGGCTAGTTGCAGGCTAACTACTGGTTTGTAACGATCAGTCATTTGGGGCTCGAACCCTGCCTTTCACTAAATGACTGTTTGTAAAAGTCTGGTGGTATTGTTTAGGTCAAAAATAGTAGCTCTTTTCGCTATTTAGCGGGAGGAAATGAGGAAAATTGTTCCAGCTAAATTTGAAATGAAGATTCGAATTGAATGATGAAGTGTTTGATAATCAGTTTTTTATAATTTTGATTTTGTGCTCTACTTTTTAGTGGAAGAAAAATTATAGCCAGTTTAGTGAAGGTATTTTGTTGGGAAGAGATGGGATTGAAAGTGCCTTTGTTGTTGGTATCCAAGGTTTTCTCTATTGGCAAAGGGGGATGGGGTTTTCACTAATCCCTTGGTGCAATACTACAAAGACAGCCGATCATTAGCAGGATGCCTAGTGATGGAGCAATGATTTTTTCATAAGCCCACAGTATACGATACTACACAAGTCATCTTCCACGCGAAATGCAGGAAGCGGCTTTTATTTAAGTAGGGGAAGTTAAGATTGTAGTTGTCGCTGTATGATCGAGGCTTTGGGCGTCGAGCAATTGAAGAGCTACGTTCTAGGCTTTAGTCAAAAAGTCTGTAAATTCTATTGCTATAAATTGTGATTTTCAGATGATTTGCTTTTATTATTAGCGCAAAACTACTATCTCCGTTATCTACTGTAAATAGATCATTAATCATTTGATCTTTTGACTAGTGGTCCAAATCTTGAGTCTTCAGTGCATTCAATTGCCTTCGTTCCTCGGTTAAAGTGCAGTAGTTAGATGTGATGAGGTCACTCAGACCAGCTATTTTAATAGGATTTTTGGCAGCTGAACAATAGCTATCACGTATTATTTACACAATTTACAGGCAAAATAACGATTGTCTTGAAGCAAATTCCTATCTTAGAGACCCATCGTTTGCTGCTTTGTCCCCTTAGGGAACAAGACATCGATTGGTATTGCCAAATGGACAGTAGTCCTCAGGTAATGCGTTACGTTGGACGAAAAGGAAAGGTCAAGACGCGTCGGCAAGTAGAGGATTGGATCCAAAGGCGATTGCCTCAGAAAGATGGCCTAGGAACCTGGTCTGTTTTTCTAAAAAAAGACAGAACATTTATTGGTTGTTTGTTGTTGATACAACTTGAGAACAGTCCATTCATTGAAATCGGTTATCGACTAATTGAAAAATACTGGGGGCAGGGATTTGCGACTGAAGGAGGAATAAAAGTATTAGAACATGCCTTCCTGGATTTAAGACTCAAAGAAGTTGTGGCTGTAGCTATTCCCGAAAATAGGGCATCTCGTAGAGTAATGGAAAAATTGGGATTGAGGTATGTAGAAAATACCCATTACTATCAAGTCGAGGTAGCACTTTATAGGCTTTCTATCGAAACTTTTTTGACTATATTTGAGTCATAATGCAATCCAAAAATAGTAATGTTGAAGATCTATGGCACCAGTGACAATAAGTGAACAAGAATGTCTGGGGATCCGTTTAAAAAAGCGGGTGAGCAAAATGAATCCGATGTTTTCCAAGAAAAACCAAACAGGCCCTCATCAACTCAGCAAAACCGGGGCGAGAAAGGCCTTATCAAGAGAAAACCACACCGTTTATTTCTTCAATTCCATTAAGGAAGTACCAGCCGACTGGGATACAATTGCCCCCAAGAACAACCTATTCCTACAAAAAAATTATCTACAGCTTCTCGAAGAACACCCACCAAAAGAAATGCGATTTGGGTACCTGCTTTTTTATTGGCAGGATCAACCCATCGGACTTGCTATCGGACAGGTACAGTTTTTTAAGGCGGATCGCTCTTTGAACAAAGAGCAACAGAAAACGCCTGGGTTTTTCAATACCTTTGCTCGACACCTCAAGGAAATGGTAGCCAGTAGGGTAGAGTTCATTACTTTGGTATGTGGCAATCTGTTGCTAACCGGGGAGCACGGATTTCATTTCTCGGAGACAGTCGATAAAGTAGAAGCAATGAATCTCCTGGAAGAAGGTCTCAATTTTGCGCAAGCAGAATTCGAAAAACAAGATATTCGAGCCAGTGCCATTCTCACCAAGGATGCTTACCATGAAAGTCGACCACAGATTCGACAGTTGTTGGAAAGATCATTCAATGAATTTACGGTTCAGCCAAGCATGATCATGGACATGTGTTGGTCCAGTTTTGATGACTATGCCGCTAGCTTATCCTCCAAGTATCGCGTTCGCATGAAAAGGGCCTTCAAAAAAGCGAAATGTATCGAAAAAAGAGCATTGAGTTTGACAGAGATTGAAGCCAACCTGCCGCGACTGTACGATCTGTATACCGAAATTGCTGCCAATTCCGGATTCAATCTAATCAACCTAAATGAACACTATTTGGTAGCATTCAAACGTGCCTTTCCCGAGAGGTTTCAATTGTATGCCTACTACCTGGAAGGAAAGTTGATTGCCTACTACACCACCATTCACAATGGCGATGAAATGGAAGCCCACTTTTTGGGCTATGATCACCAATACAATCATCAGCATCAGGTCTATTTGAATATTCTCTACGATTTGACCCGGAACGGGATTGATTTGGGTGTCAATCGAGTTGTATTTGCTCGAACGGCCCTTGAAATCAAGAGCTCAATTGGCGCTAAGCCCTACGAAATGTATTGTTATTTTCGTCACCGCTCTCATTTTTCCAACAAATTCGTCCGACCCATTTTGGATTATCTTCGACCACCGGAAGAATGGAAGGAGCGGCATCCCTTCAAGGACTAAACTTGATGGATAAGTTTTAGCTCGACTATTTGCCTTTGGCTCGGCTCATCTTTCGTTCAAACTGTTCTTTTCGAATGGCATTCCGATTGTTCAAGTAAATCTGCTGAGACTCACCTACCTTAGTGGGGTTATTATTTTGTAGAACGGTAACGTAGTTGCCGCTATCTAATTGACGGAGAATGACTTGTTTGGGAAAATCAATCTGAGTATTTTCAAAAACTGCCTCATTCTGTTGAAATGATTTCAGCTTGTAACGTACAGTTTTACCTGATTCATCCAAGACCATGACATAGTACAGCTCTTGATCAACCTTTTGAATGGTCATGGCCTCGGTGAAGGTGGTCTGTCCATTGACCGTCAGTTCTCCTTTTCCAGCAATCGTAAATTCGTTAATCATTTCCCACGATTCCGTTGATCTTTTCGCTCCAGTTTCATTTTCCCATTTCCCTAGCAACCAGCTGAATTGTTGAATGCCTCCTAGTACTTTAGCATACTTTTCCTTTGCCACCCCAGCCGCTTGATAACGAGTGCCGTTGGCGCTTGGTTTTTGCTTTTTTCTTGCGGCAGGGTTTGCATAACCGACTGCTTGATCAGAGGCGTCGTAGACGTACAATTCAGCCTCATCATTTCTTTTTTCATCATTTGCAGTGTTTGCGATTTCTTCTCCAATTTCATTCATTGCCATTACGGTACTTGTTGCAGCGGAAGAGGATATGGGGTCAGAACCGTTTGCCACTGCTGTTTTTGCGGAGGCCGCTTCCTCTTTGGGCATCTGTGACTCATTGCGAATGCTGGTTGCGTTGTTTGCTTTACTATTGAACGCAAACTGATCAACTGTAGCATTGGTGTTGCTATCGCGATGGTCGGCAAAAAAAGTACTTTGAGGTCCCATTTTTTGGGCCACTAATTTTTTACTGGGCGCACCTTCTTGAATAGAGGGACGTTGGTTGAGGCGATGTTGACTGGCAGCATAACGATACCAAGCTTCGGTTTTGCTATCTGCATTACGGTTGAGGTCTTCCCACTGCTTGGGGGCTGCGGTCATTTCGGCCATAGCATTATCTTGTCCTGCATTTTGTTGCATGAGGAGATTGACCAATCCAATCATACCGACTAAGGCAATGAGGGCCGCAACTACCGACAGACGGCGATACAATTGGGACCTGATTGCAAGTGGCTTTTCTTCCGCTTGATCAAGTCGCTCTTCCAATCGATCCCACAGTTGGGGAGCAGGACGTTCCTCTAGCTTGTGCTGATTGTCCTTGATGCGATTGAATATATCTTTTTGCTCTTTCATGATCTAAAAAAATAGGAAGTCATTGGATAGACTGACGAACGTTTTCCACGACTTCTAAGTTAGGCAATTTTATTTTTTATCCTACATCTGGATAACGACTTTCTTTGAGTAAGCTACGCATCCTTTTTTTGGCCAAAATCAATTGTGATTTGGAGGTATTGATGCTGATGCCCAATATCTCCGCGATTTCTCTATGCTTGTATCCTTCGATCACGTACAAATTGAAAATGGTTCGGTAACCCGTAGGAAGTTTGTCTAGTATTTTCTTGATGTCTTGTTCGGCTAATTCATCTTCTACGCTAATTTGACTTTTGATTTCAATATTATTAATTTCAACAGTCATCTTGAAATTATGTTTTTTGCGCAAAAACATCAGTGCTTGATTGACGACAATTCGTCGAATCCATCCTTCGAAACTGCCATTTCCTTGGAAAGTATCGATGTGGGTGAGCACTCTAAAAAAACCGTTGAGCAAGACGTCTTCGGCATCTTCTCGGTTCTTGACATAGCGTTTGCAAACCCCAAACATTTTGGGTGAATAGCGATCATAGAGCAGCTTTTGCGCTTTTCGATCTTTCTGCTTGCAAGCCGTTATCAAATCTTGTTCTGTCACGATGGTAGCTTTCGATTTTAACTTCATGAGCATTCCGGTTGTGAGGACCAGTCGTCGACTCAATTTATTGTTTTTCAACGTAATTCTTCAAAGAAGGTTAGTTTTTTAGGCAATTGCTTTGGTGAGTTAGATGTGGAGAAGGGCGATTTTGGTGTATCTATCCCAAAAATTTAGAAATTTTTAAGACTTTGCCCGGAAAACTGAATTTCCCTATCTTTGCGCATCTTGATCAGTGGGAGATGGAGCGTAGGGAGGGTTGAAGGCCAAAAAGTCCAAAACCAATGATTCCTTGCTCAAGCATCTTCCATACTCTGTTAACCGTCAAACCCTATTTTATGGAGATTGTTGAAAATCGTTATCAGCTTAGTGGAGGAGTCGATCCCTTGGCTTTGTGTGAAACTTTTGATTGCCCTTTGTACGTGTACGATAGTGCCATTATTAGTCGTCAGTATAAACGGATGAAGGATGCTTTTTCGGTAAAAACGCTCAAAATCAATTATGCCTGCAAAGCGCTCTCAAATATCAATGTATTGAAGCTCTTTAAACAGTTGGGGACGGGACTGGATACCGTATCTTTTCAAGAGGTACGCCTGGGCTTAAAAGCCGGTTTCTCTCCCCAGGAAATCATTTACACGCCCAATTGTGTATCCATTGAAGAGATTACTCAAGCAGTAGGGGAAGGAGTGAAAATCAATATTGACAACATTTCCATTCTAGAGCAATTTGGTGATCTTTACCCCAATGTTCCGGTATGCATTCGGATCAATCCACACATTATGGCGGGAGGAAGCTCCAAAATTTCTACGGGACATATTGATTCTAAGTTTGGAATTTCAATCCATCAGATGCCACTTGTCCATCGCGTACTTGAAGCGACCGGGCTAAAAGTGGAAGGGATTCACATGCATACGGGATCTGATATCCTCGACGCTGGCGTCTTTTTGCAAGGAGCAGAGATTTTGTTTAACGTCGCTCGGGATTTCAAGGATTTGGAGTATATTGATTTTGGAAGTGGTTTCAAGGTCCCTTATAGTGAGGGTGGTGTGGCTACGGATATCGAGGATCTAGGCGAAAAATTATCTGCACGTTTTGAGGCATTTTGCCAGGAGTACGGTCGCGACCTCACTTTGATGTTTGAACCCGGAAAATTTTTAGTCAGTGAGGCCGGATATTTCCTAACCAAGGTCAATGTCGTCAAACAGACGACTTCGACGGTTTTTGCTGGGGTAGATTCGGGCCTCAATCACCTCATTCGGCCGATGTTCTATGATGCCTTTCATCGGATTGTCAACATCTCCAAACCCAAGGGTAAGATGCGCATCTACACCGTTGTTGGTTATATTTGCGAGACAGATACCTTTGGAGTCAATCGAAAGATACGGGAGATTCAAGAAGGGGATATCCTGGCTTTTTACAATGCTGGTGCTTACTGTTATTCGATGGCTTCGAACTACAATTCTCGTTATCGTCCCCCGGAAGTACTCGTGCACGAAGGCCAAGCTTACCTCATTCGGGAGCGTGAAACCATCGAAGATATCCTACGTAACCAAGTTGAATTAAACCTCTTTGAAAAAGTAGAAGCCTCATGAATAAATACTTGTTTTTGACCCTTTCTATTTTGTTTTTTGTGGCCTGTGAGACCCACAAGTCATTGCCACAAGGCCCTTTTTATGTCGATTACATTGACGGTGCTACGCTGCATACGGTTGATGGCGCAGAAGTCAAAATTCCGGGTATGGGAAAAGCGGATCAGGTCACCTATTTCCTGGTTCGCCACAGCGAAAAGTCAGGTGAAGCAGGCCCCGATCCTCGCTTGAGCGAACAAGGTTTGGCCAGAGCAAAAAAGTTGTCTGAAATTTTGGAAAAAGTACCCATGGATAAAATCTACAGCTCGGATTATCATCGAACGCGAGATACGGCTCGCCCTCTAGCGGACAAACAGGGAATGACCACTTTACTCTATGACCCTAGAGAACAACTGGCCCATTTCGATGGCTATATGAGTGGAGACGAGGGACTGACCATGTTAGTGGTCGGTCATTCCAATACCATTCCTCAACTAATCAATATCTTGTTGGGGGAAGAGAAATACGCCCCGCTCGGCCATGATGACTATGATGACCTTTTTATCGTTACCTCAAAAGGCCCCAACAAAGCAGAAGTTATGGAACTTAAATATTGATTTAGGGTTTCTTACTAAAATCTAATGTCTAGTTTGAATCAAAAAAATACTAAAGACAACATGTTAGCATCGCATTACCATCCGGAAGAATTTGAAGACAAATGGTACCAACATTGGATGGAGCAAAACTATTTTGCCTCCCAACCAGATGACCGAGAACCTTACACCATCGTCATTCCCCCACCAAACGTCACCGGAGTCCTCCATATGGGACACATGTTGAACAATTCCATTCAAGACATTCTCATTCGCAAAGCACGCCTTGAAGGTAAAAATGCTTGCTGGGTTCCCGGAACCGATCATGCTTCTATTGCTACCGAAGCCAAAGTAGTAAAGATGTTGAGAGCAAAAGGCATTCGTAAAGCGGATATCAGCCGGGATGAGTTTCTCAAGTATGCTTGGGAATGGAAAGATAAGTATGGTGGCATTATTCTAGATCAGCTCAAAAAATTGGGGGCCTCTGCCGATTGGTCGAGAACGCGATTTACTATGGAACCCGCCTTGTCAAAAGCAGTACTTAAGGTTTTTGTAGACCTCCATAAGAAAGGGAAAATTTACCGAGGTAAAAGAATGACCAACTGGGATCCCGAAGCACTCACAGTATTGTCTAATGAAGAGGTCATCTACAAAGAAGAACGATCCAAACTGTATCATGTTCGCTATAAAATTGAGGGCACCAAGAATGAATGGGTCACCATTGCGACGACGCGACCGGAAACCATTCTCGGCGATTCTGCGGTTGCCGTTAACCCCAAAGACGAACGCTATACGCATCTTCAAGGCAAACGGGTCATCGTTCCCATGGTCAATCGTTCTGTTCCCATTATTTTTGATCGTTACGTTGAAATTGAGTTTGGAACGGGCGCATTAAAAGTGACGCCAGCCCACGATATGAATGACAACGAAATTGGTGCGCGTCATAGCTTGGAAACGATTGATGTATTCAATGACAACGGAACCATGAGCGAAGCAGCGGGATTCTACATCGGCGAAGATCGCTTTGTCGTTCGGAAAAAGATCGTTAAAGATCTGGAGGCGGCAGGCCACATTGTAGAGATAGAAGATTATACCAACAACGTCGGACGTTCGGAGCGAACCAATGCCATCATTGAGCCTCGCTTGACCCTCCAATGGTTTTTGGGCATGAAAGATTTTGCCAGCACAGCCCTGAAAGCCGTAAAGTCGGGTGAAGTTCGTTTTTATCCAGAGCATTTTTGGAACATGTATTACAATTGGCTCAATGAAGAAAATATTCGGGACTGGTGTATCTCTCGTCAGTTGTGGTGGGGGCAGCGCATCCCCGCCTATTATTACGATGGTGAAACTTACGTTGCCGAAACTGGGGAAGAGGCTTTGGAAATGGCTAAAGCAAAAACGGGAAACGCCGATTTGACCCTAGCTGATTTACAGCAAGATGAAGATGTTTTGGACACTTGGTTTTCCTCCTGGTTGTGGCCCATCTCCGTTTTTGATGGCTTTGATGATCCCACTGAGCTGCGTTACTATTATCCAACCAATGC
>JBCCSR010000056.1:0-12355 GCA_039199865.1 Bacteroidota bacterium | reverse complement strand
CTTCAAGCGAAAGAATAGAAAGACTTTCGTCAAAAGGATCATTCGAGGAGAATTTTCTTTCCTGTTGCTGTGCATCGCCCTGTGTTTTATCAATTGGAAAGCGACATTACTGGTTTTTGGTCTTCCTTTCGTCGTCATTCGCTTCGCTATGATGGCAGGGAATTGGGGACAGCATGCTTTTATTGATGCCAGTGATCCTTCCAATAACTATCGAAATAGCATTACTTTAATCAATAGCCTCTATAATCGACGATGTTTCAATGATGGTTATCACATTGGACACCATTTGCGTCCTCACATGCACTGGACCGATATGCCCAACGATTTTATCCGAAATAAAGATAAATATGCGGAAAACAAAGCCATTGTTTTTGAAGGCATGGATTTCCAGACCGTATGGTTTTGGTTGATGTTAAAGCGCTATGATGTATTGGCAGATCGATTTGTCAACATCAATAATGTGTATCAATCTAAAGAAGAGATCATTGCTTTCCTCAAAGAGCGAACCCGAAAAATTGAGCCCAAATCCGTTCCAAGCTCTGTGATGAGCTAACTTTAACTGGGAAAGAAGGCGTCTTCCAAATGTTGGATGCTGTAACGGTCTACTCCTTTTTCAACAATGGCGATGATATCGAAGCGAATGGCCCATTCGTAATTGGTGTGGTGCATATAAGCCAATGCGGCCCTGACGATTCGTTGTTCTTTCCTACTATCGACCGCAGCTTCGGGAGGTAGATGATGATCTTTACTTCTCGTTTTTACTTCTACAAAAACCAGCGTATTTTGGTCTTTGGCAATCAAGTCGAGTTCCATTCGCTGGTAATGCCAGTTCGTTTCCACAATGTTTTATCCCTTTTCAATTAGAAATGCCTTGGCGATTTTTTCGCCTCTTTGACCAAGTTGTAAATGTTGAGACATGGGTTGCGTTTTAACTATTTTGCGTGCTGAAGAAGTTTCACGAGGTTAAGGGTAGATAGCATTGCCCCCTTTGTTGGGAGGGCCCACCCACCGCCACCGCCGACCAAGCATCCTCTTGTCCTTTTAAGCAAAACGCTGCCCTCCTTTGACCGTCTACCTAGTCGCAAAGTATCATTCAAGGGGAATGCGGTTTCCCCTGCAAAAAGTAGTGAATTCATCAAACTTCGGTATATAGACGCAGCACCCCTCTAAATTCCATAAATTTTTGTGCGCTTTTTTTATATTTTTATTTTGTTAAAGTATGAAGGCTCGAAATCTCCTTGACTTGGTAGAGCGCCCGGAATGGCTCAATGCTCAACTTCACCTCCCTAGCATTCTTTGATCGATTTGGGAGATTTTTGACGCAATTCGATTAATTTTATTCAGGAAACTAGGCTAATTTGCTCCAAAAAAATGATTCTTATCCCACAGATCCTCTTCGACAATCCACAAGTAAATGTCATTTTTAGAGATGGTAATGTGTGCATTCTCCAAAAAGAACTTGTGGCGCCAGTCATTAAGAAGGAAGGGTACATTTCCAATCATGTGGTATCGATTCTCATGGAAGGAGAACAGCGGATTAGAACTTATGAAGGAGAATTGATCAAAGTCGAGGCCGGAGAGGTACTCTTCATCCCCAGAGGAATGTATCAAATAACTGACTTGCTTCCTCAGGGTGGACACTATCGAAGTCTACTTTTTTATTTTGACGACGCGGTGATTCAGCAGTTTCTGTCTAATTCGAAAGTGAGGGAGGTATCCCGTGATGATGTCCCTACTTTTTTACGCTTTGGACCAGTCCCTTCTATCCATTATTTTGCCCATTCCTTCTTGGAAATATATCAGCCTCAAAAGTCCAAGAATAAGCAGTTGCTCCACCTAAAAATATTGGAATTGCTCCATCTTTTGAATGATTTGGCTTCTCAGCAAAAATTTGCCAACTTTCTTTTTCAGCTGACCTTACCTAAAAAACGAAACATCAAAGTGTTCATGGAGCAAAATTTTGCTAAGCCTCTGAAAATAGAGGATTATGCTTACTTGACGGGAAGAAGCATCAGTACTTTCCGGCGAGATTTCAAGGCCTATTACGAAATTACGCCGCAAAAATGGTTGAAAGAAAAACGTCTGGATAAAGCATTAAGCATTTTGGCCGAGCGACAAATCAGTGTGACCGAACTGGCTTACGAAGTGGGCTACGAAAATATTTCCTATTTCATCAAAGCCTTTAAGCTCAAGGTAGGTTTGTCTCCCAAACAGTATATTTTGGCGCAGCGTCGCAATAATTTGCTGAATTAAAAGCAATAAAAAGCAAAGCCTGATGATTATCTTGCCCTTTTGTCTGATCAATATTCCACTACATGCGACCCCCAAAGATGCGAAGGAGTTCTTTGCGGAGTAAGTATAAGCCATAGCCCAATGACTAGAGCGAGAAGGTGGACATCTCCCACATCCATTGATCTTCCCACTAAGTATTCCAGTGTTTTTTCCGATTGATAGACGGATGGTACATTCGATACCCACCCGCTTTTATCGCTTGCTTTTTGAATTGCTTTGGCAAAGTCTTATTCCTGATCGGTAGATCGAATGGGGGCTATGTACTTCAGATTACCTTGGAATCGAGGATCAATAACGTGGTTGACTAAGATTTTGTGGAGGCCAAAAATGGGGGATGTCTTACCATCTACATCTGCCATTCTTCTGGCGCCTTCGGTTCTTTTCTCTAATCGTTTCCATATGACTTCCGTTCCCGCTCTCTTGATATCTCGAACTCCAGTCCGGATGCGTGCATTATCCGGAACCAAACCAACAGCTCTGTCTATATCCTGAATGCGATAATGGATTCAATGACTCCCTGCTTGTTTGTATTGGAATGGTTACGGTTTTGTACAAAAACCATAGCATTGCTTAGAATAAGTATCCTCTTCGAGGAGATGCCCTTGATTTTACTTCAACTTAGATGATGAGTAGACCTGGTTATAGAGGTAGATCTGATTTAACAAGAGTCTGCAATGGGGTTTATCATGAATTTATAAATAAAATATCTCGGGAAAAAAGAATATGATTACATTTGTGCTTTTCCTCGACTAATGATCTATGTTACTACGAAAAAATCCGACAGAAACCAGAGCTTGGCAGGTACTTGAAGGCCATTTTGATCGAATCAAGGGAGTAAAGATGCTTGATCTATTTGCCAATGATGCCGATCGCTTTGACCGTTTTTCCTTAGAATTTGAAGCCATTTTGGTTGATTTTTCCAAAAATATTCTCGATGCAAACGCATTTAGTGCATTGATGGATTTGGCAATGGAAACAGGCTTGGAGCAAAACATTCAAGCGCTTTTTTCGGGAGAGAAGATCAATGAAACGGAGGGTCGTGCAGTCATGCACATGGCGCTTCGTAACCGTTCTAATCGACCCATCGAAGTAGATGGCGTCAACGTGATGCCGGAGGTCAACCAAGTCCTTGCCCAGATGGCGCATTTTTGTCAGCAAATTCATTCGGGAACCTGGAAGGGATACACGGGAAAGACCATCACAGACGTCGTCAATATTGGTATTGGGGGAAGCGATCTAGGGCCCGTAATGGTTACGGAGGCATTAAAAGTTTATAATACGGGTAAAATACGGACCCATTTCGTGTCAAACGTAGATGGAACCCATATTGTGGAAACCCTAAAAACTTTATCTCCGGAGACGACTTTATTTATCATTGCCTCCAAATCTTTTACCACTCAGGAAACGATGCGCAATGCTTACAGCGCTCGCGAGTGGTTTTTGGCATCTGCGCAATCAGCAAGTCATATCAAAGCCCACTTTGTAGCCTTATCTACCAATGAAAAAGGGGTAGAGGATTTTGGTATTGCCAAAGAAAATAAGTTTGTCTTTTGGAATTGGGTCGGAGGGAGGTATTCTCTTTCTTCGGCCATTGGTTTGTCCATTGCGCTGAGCATTGGGTTTGACCATTTTACCCAGTTGTTGGATGGTTTACATGCGATGGACGAGCATTTTCGAACGAGTCCTCTGGAGCAAAATATCCCCGTCGTTTTAGCCCTAATTGGCATTTGGTACAACAATTTTTTTGATGCGGAATCTGAAGCCATTTTACCTTACGATCAGTATCTCCATCGCTTTGCTGCCTATTTCCAACAGGCCAATATGGAAAGCAATGGTAAGGCAGTCGATCGGCAAGGTCAGGGCATTGATTACCAGACGGGACCCATTATTTGGGGAGAACCCGGAACCAATGGTCAACATGCCTTTTATCAACTGATTCATCAGGGAACAAAGTTGATTCCTTGTGATTTTATTGCACCAGCAATTAGCCATCATGCCGTAGCAGACCACCACACAATTTTACTTTCCAATTTTTTTGCACAAACAGAGGCATTGATGAAAGGGAAAAGTCGGGAGCAGGTGGAGGTGGAGTTGCGGTCGAGTGGGCTAACCGAGGAGGCCATCAAAAAACTAGCTCCCTTTAAGGTTTTTGCAGGCAATAAACCCAGTAATTCAATCCTGTTGCGTCAAATTACGCCCCGAAACCTGGGCATCTTGATTGCGATGTACGAGCATAAAATCTTCGTACAGGGGGCGATCTGGAATATCTTTAGCTTTGATCAATGGGGCGTCCAACTGGGTAAGTCATTGGCAGGAGCCATCCTACCGGAGCTGAATCACGAAGAACGGATACATAGCCACGATGCGTCTACCAATGGATTAATTAACGCATATAAAAAAATGAGAAACTCCTAAACAGCTACAAAGAGGGGAGGCGAAACATTTACAGTAAAAATGGTCTTTGTGCACAAGACCAATAACTATTTGACAATAAAATTCGTTAGAATACTGAAACCTCAGAGACAAAATCAGAGTTAAAAATTGGAGCCCTGCTAAAGCCTATTTTATTCATGTTAAACTGCTAAAAGCTAAAGATTATGATGGACGCATTGATCGCCCGTTTTCCTGCACAGCTACAGGAAGCCTTGACCATCGGCCAAGAGGCCACAATTCATGCTAGTGAACAGCCCATTCACCAAGTTTACGTCGCAGGGCTAGGAGGTTCAGGGATCGGTGCCAACTTTGTGGCAGAATTTGTCAGAGAAGAATGCAAAGTCCCTTACACCATTGGTAAAGGTTATGAGATTCCTGCCCACGTTGGAAAAAATACTCTGGCCATTGCTTCTTCTTACTCTGGAAATACGGAGGAAACGTTGAGTGCCTTTGAACAAATGGTGGAGAGCGGCGCTAAAATAGTTGTCATTGCCTCTGGTGGAAAATTGATTGCCAAGGCAAAAGACTTGGGATTAGATTATATCCAACTCCCTGGAGGTTGGCCTTCTCCTCGTGCTTGTCTCGGATTTTCTATGGTACAGCAGTTGTTTGTTTTACACAAACTTGGCCTCATTTCCAATCGATGTATCGAACAAGTGAAGGCAGCACATGAACTGCTAGAACAGGAAAAGGAAGCGATTCAAGATCAGGCAAAAGATATTGCCCGCGATTTATTGGGGAAACTCCCCATTATTTATACAACGGATAGAATGGAGGCGGTAGCTGTTCGACTACGTCAGCAACTTAATGAAAATTCAAAGATATTGTGTTGGCACCATGTCGTTCCCGAAATGAATCACAACGAATTGGTTGGTTGGCGTCAAGAGAATAAGGATTTGGCCGTGATTTACTTGCGCAATGAAGATGACTACCAACGCAACCAGGTTCGGATCAATATCAATAAAGAGATCATTTCTAGTTATACCAATACCATCATCGAAATCAATTCTAAAGGAAATGCTCTGGTCGAGCGGGCCATCTATTTAGTGCATCTTTCCGACTGGATTTCTTTTCATTTGGCAGCAATGCGAGAGGTAGATCCAGTTGAAATCAAAGTGATTGACTATTTAAAAGGGGAATTGGCGAAAGTTTAGGCTTTCAAATCGTTTTAGCTCTGATTGGTGATTGTTTAGCTGAAATGAATCCAATGAAAATAAGACAATTGCTCGATTTCTTTTGATGGATCAAGCCAAACTTTAGATCAATATGCGATAAGATCTTTTGCTGGCCAGCAAGAGAGTTACGCAAGTGCGTATTTAACATTCCATCAATCGGCTACAAATGCTAACCATCATCTTGCGCAGGGTTAAAAAGCCTTGTCGTGCCTTCTAAGTAGGTCTACGATTTCTGTTTTACTCAAAATAATCGTTGCTCGCTTTCGCTCAATCGGGAAAACTCAAAGAGGCACTAAAATGGCAGATAGTTTTCAAATTCAGAAAAGAATTTTTTTGGTTGTACTTTCTTCATTATTTTGGCTATAACTTATTAAAAAGCCATTCGGTCAATCTAGCGACAGGTGTTTTTTAGTACCCGATAGTAACATGCTTCTACCTCGTATTCACTTGTCTGCTTACTTAAAACCACTCTTATGATCACCAAGATGAACCATTCTTTTGTCATGTTTTTGCTCTGTATACTATTTTATGCGGGGCAGCTCAATGCTCAATTGTATGTCAATGCTTCCGCAAATTTACCCAACACTGAGGCGATGAGTCAAAGCATGGATGTACGTGCTGCCGATCTAGATGGGGATGGGGACCTAGACATTGTTTTGGCCAATGAATTTCAGCACAATATCCTATTATTTAATGATGGTAATGGTCAATTTAGTCCGCAACCAGAGCGGCTACCCAAAGTGATCCACGATAGTGAAGATGTTGCCATTGAGGATTTTGATCAAGATGGCGATTTGGATTTGGTCTTTTGCAGTGAAGATGATCTAGTGCATGAATATTATTGGAATGATGGCAATGGACAGTTTTCAGGTGCTCCCTTTCAGTTTGCCGATTCAAAAGCCAACGCGGTAATTGCTGCTGATCTCAACGATGACAACTACCCGGATTTGATTTTTGGTAATGATGGTCAAAATCGTATCTGGATGAATCAACAAAATGGACACTTTGTTGATGAAACCAATTGGCGTTATCCCAGCTTACTAGACATCACTCAAGACGTTCAGCTAGCAGATGTAGACGGCGATCAAGACCTTGATCTTTTTGTAGGAAATGAAAATGGAAATAAGTTGTTGATTAATGATGGGATGGGTGTTTTCAGCGATCAAACAGCAGACCGCATTCCCCTGAGTGTAAATCTGGAAACACGAAAAGTAAGTTTCGGGGATATTGATCAAGATGGTGACTTGGATATATTTCTATCTAATGTTGCTTTTATTCCGGGTAAAAACCGGAGAAATCGATTATTGGTCAATGATGGTACCGGACACTTTGAGGATGTTTCAGCCGAACAATTACCGCCTGATAATGAAGACTCTTTGGATGGAGTTTTTCTAGATATTGATGGCGATGCTGATCTCGATTTGTTGGTGGCCAACATTAATCTGGCTTTACCTGGGTTGATGCGTGCGTATCGTAATGATGGTACGGGACATTTCTCTGAGCAAAGCGATCTGGTTTTTGAAAGTGATTATGCCATCAATGCACTGGGAATCTTTGTTGCTGATTTGAACGGCGATAATTTGCTAGACCTCTACATCTGCGATCGAAATATTGGAGGACCCTTTAAAGACATTTTGCTCTTGCGCGAGCAAGATAGTGTAACCTCCCTTCAAGAAAAAGAGGAAGGACAATGGTTGCTGTTTCCCAATCCGATACGAGATCATTTGAAACTTACCTTTCCCAAACCCCTGATAGATGAACCTCAATTTAAACTCGTGGATGGAGATGGAAAATTATTGGATCGCCTTACTGCGGTAAAGCTCAATGATCGACAATTCGAGATCAACTTTTCCAATTTTACCAAAAGTGTAGATCACACCTATTGGCTAATTATAAAGACCGATGGGCAGACTTGGTCTGAACCCCTTCGTTTTGAATAGCATTGATCCATTGAGGAATCATGGACCTTTGCCTTTATTTGATCTCTGGATAATCAAGACGATTTGGAGGGATGGGACGAATGAAGTTTGATCTGGACTTCTTTGGGGGCCGCTTCCAGAGGATAAAGTTCGACTCAATTTTAGGCTAGAGGTATTGTTTTTTCCTACCTAAATGCTTATCTTTGGTGTGTATCTATCTGATTTTCAATGTATTATTAATTTATTTTTTAATGCATTATCAGTTGTGAATTAGCTCATTTTACTTTTCTGAGCATTGTAGAATTTTATCTTACGATAGACCAAACTTATGTCCCATGAACATGAAGAACACCTCTAAAAGGGGTATAATGTTGTTGTGGCTTGTGCTCTGTATTGTCCTTTTTTCTTCCCCTCTCCGCGCACAGGTCTTTACCGTTCAATCGACTAATCTACCCGCAGTTGGTGCCTCAAGCCAAACGGTTGACGTCCGATCTGCTGATCTCGATGGCGATGGCGATCCTGACTTGGTATTGGCCAATGAATTTCAGGCGAATGGCATTCTATTGAATGATGGCAATGGAGCTTTCACCAATGGAATAGGGATATTGCCTCCAATCATTCAGGATACGGATGATCTGGTGATTGCAGATTTTGATCAGGATGGCGATGCAGATATTATCTTTGTGAGTGAAGATAATTTTGGACATGAGTATTATGTAAATCAGGGCAATCTGCTTTTTACTCAAGGACCGTTTCTCCCTTTTTCAAAAGGGACCGCTATCGTTACGGGCGATTTGAACGGAGATGCATTTCCGGATTTGTTAATTGGAAACTTATACCAACAAAACATGGCGCTCATCAATGATGGGACCGGAGGTTTTATCAATGAAACCCCCGAGAGACTTCCCGAATTTAACGATGGTACTTACGACTTAAAGTTGATTGACGTTGATGGCGATGACGATGATGATCTCTTTGTAGCCAATCAAGATGGAAATAAATTGTTTGTCAATAATGGTGATGGAATTTTTACGGATGAAACTGCCCTACGATTGCCCCAAGGAATAATGATGGATACCCGAAAAGTAAGTTTTGGGGATATTGATGGTGATGATGATATGGATTTATTTCTCGCCAATGTAGAGTTTATCCTAGGATCTGATCCCCAAAATAGAATTTATATTAATGATGGAAATGGATTTTTCCTGGATGTCACAGCAACTTATTTACCGGCTTTAAACGATCAAACCACCGAAGGATTATTTTTCGACTTTGATGAAGATGGTGATTTGGATTTATTTGTTAGCAACGTTTTGCACAATCCTTTAATCGTGTATCGCAATAATGGTCAAGGTGTTTTTACAGACTTTACAGCTGACTTATTGGGTGGGTCGAGTTTAAGTCTCGATGCTTGGGGACTGTTGGTAGAGGATTTCAATGATGACAATTTTGTTGATATCTATGTTTGCAATCGAACTGGAAAAGATGTTTATCTCGAAGGAGATAAAGAGGCACTATTGTCCTCAGATGACCAACTCGACTTGGCAGCACTGACCCATTTATTTCCCAACCCAGTTAGGGATCAATTTATTTTGGAACTTCCAGCAGCAATCGGAAGCAATCCGGTCATTCAGTTAAATGATTGGAGCGGTCGGCAACAAGTGGAATTGAACTACACTCAGCAAACAGCGCATCGCTTTTCTTTCGATTTATCCGGAATTAATTGGCCAAACGGAAATTACCTGTTGACCGTACAAACAAACGAACATCTAGTGACGCAAAAGTTGACAATTTTGCGGCCATAAAAAGGGCTGGCTAAAGTGCAATTGGAGCGGCTAAGCAGCTATTGGGAATTGCAAATGCTTCTACTAAGGCACCCGCCTCAGTCCGGAGCTCTGCACATCGTTTATCTACCATTCTCCTGATGGCTTTTGCTTTGATGCCTTGCAAATAATCTTGTTCGAGATACCAGCCGATATTGGATTCCATCGTTGAAAGGGCAAATAGATCGCAAAGTTTTTTTAATGTTACTTGGCAAGCTTTGTCTGTACTCTTTTCGATTCCCAATTGAAATTGCTCTAAAACAACCCGTTCGATAAAGGCGTAGGCCAATTCAATCATATGATTTTGGCAGCGAAGAAAGGCATCATATGGATCTATTCTTTTCGCCAAAAGATTTCGCATTCTTTGGGTCAAAGCAATCAAGAGCTTTCTTTCTCGATATTGAAAACTTTGCAGCTGGAAAGCAGGATCAGAAAGGTGGCTACTGTCGGTATTTCTCGTTGAGATAGGATTGTAAGTGGACAATGAGTGTCCCATTTGCTCGAGTAACATTCGCATGATGGCGCGAAAACCTTCATTGTGGAATTCTTCACGATAAGAAGAGAGAAGTCCTTTTGCCACCAGTTGCATCAATACGGTATTGTCTCCCTCGAAGGTGGTGAATATCTCAGTATCTGCTTTTAATGCTGCAAGGCGGTTTTCGGCGAGATATCCTTTTCCTCCACAAGCTTCTCTACATTCTTGCAGGGCCTCACTGGTAAACCAAGTGCTGTATGATTTGAGTCCCGCTGCTAGTGTTTCGATCTCTCGAATATCTGCTTCTGATCTATTGAGATAGCGTTCGGTGAGACGGCCCAAAGCGAAATCAAGTGCGTAGGTCTTGGCCAACAAAGGCATTAGCCGTCTTTGATGACTTGGATAGTCGAGTATTAAAGTTTCTGGTTCATTATCTGATGGACCAAATTGGCGTCTTTTTAGGCCATATTTAATGGCAATGGTCAGTCCCACTTTGCTGGCACTTAAGCCCGCTTGGGGAACGCAGACTCGCCCTCCGACCAAGGTGCCAAGCATGGTGAAAAAGCGTTTGCTTGGATGGTCAATTGAGCTGTGGTATTGCCCATTTTCATCAACGTCACCAAATCGGTTGAGTAAATTTTCACGAGGAACAACAACTTGATCAAACCAAATTCGGCCATAATCAACTCCGTTTAGTCCTAGTTTATATCCGCAGTCCTCGATGTGGACACCTTCAGCTAGCTGGCCTTCAGCATCTCGTATGGGAACGACCAAAGCATGGATACCATAATTTTGATCTCCAACGATCAATTGGGCGAATACGGTGGCCAATTGACCGTGCAGGGCATTGCCAATGTATTCTTTACCGGCAGATTTACTTGGGCTGTGAATGATAAAACGTTGATCACTGGCTCGGTAAGTTGCGGTAGTTTCCAGATTTCTGACGTTAGATCCATGTCCAGTTTCTGTCATGGCAAAGCAACCTGGCAGGGCTAGACGACCAATTTCGTTTAAGTATTTTTGGTGGTGTTTTTCAGTACCCAACCAAAGAATGCTTCCTCCAAATAAGCCAAATTGAACGCCAAATTTTACGGTAAGGCTAAGATCGTGATAGCCTAACATTTCAAATACGGCGATGTATTTACCCATTTCGTCAGATCCTCCTTGAGCTTTTGGATAGGAGAGCGCACCTAGTCCCCGTTCTGCAAGTAGTTGGCACCAATGTAAGACTTGCTGGCGATAATCTTCTTTTAGAGGTAGCTCCTGTAGGGCAAATTCGGGATCGCTCAAAAGTTTCCGCATTTGATCTTTGGTCTCAGCAAAGGGACCGTCGAGAATCGAACGCATTTGATCTATATCAAAACTGGCTTGGGGACTGGTTTGTTTTTGGGGTTTTTGTTGGCCATCCCAAGTGAGAATATTGCGGTGTCCATCCAAGCCTATGATGCCCAAGGCTTCCTCAATTTCCTCCAATGCTTGCCGAGTTTGTTGATTGTCCCACTTCAAACTTCGATTGTCTGGTAGACTTTTTCTCGCCATTTCTATTCCTAGGCCAACTAGTGATTGGCGGGTATTTCCCGGTAGTTGTTCAGCAGCGTCTTTCAACAATTTTACCCATTGTTTGAATAAGCTGGGGGAGGGGGGCTTGGAGGGATCGCTCCATTGGTGGAGTAACTTTTTTTCCTCTTTGCTTAAATGAGCCAGCTCATTGATTTTTTTTCGAATAAGGCTCACTTCACCGGGGCTTAAAATACTATCTGCCCAGCCGATATAGTACAATGGAATGAGACTGAGAATTCCTGGCGAGTATGGAGGGGGTACTTGGTTTATCATATTTACAGATAGATGGTGATCAATGGAAATGAAATGGCTTTAAAAATAGGCTTTTTAAATCATATGCTAGTGGGGGAATATTTGGACAATCTGGAATAAAAAAACCGGATTCTTTAAAAAGAACCCGGTGTGGGGGATGTTTGTTCGTTTTCTCTTGTATGTATTAATCACCTACGTGTAAAATTGATCTGTTGAAGACCAATAAGTCTTAGCTTGTGCAGTACAAAATTAAATTTCTGTACTGAATCAAATGTCTTGGGTTATGCAAGTGTGGTTATGGATACTTTTCAGGCGTTTCTGATGCGCTTTGAATAAAAGCAGTGTGATTGTTGAATTACGAACTGCCCAAATGATTTAGGTTGAATGTTCTTCGAATTTGAATGTGCCTTTAGGCATTGGATTCAT